>CAJGDN010000001.1 GCA_904502245.1 uncultured Alphaproteobacteria bacterium
CCATAAAATTATGGCAATCTATAAATTCAACAAGTTAACGAGTGTATTGGCGCATAATATTATTGCGTTGCAATTGCAGACGACGAGACACCTGATGACGTTTTCTCATTTCTATCCATTCCCCATCAGTATCCATGATGGCAATACCACAGCTAGGTTCGTCGGTATCGGTACCTGCACAAGGTTCAACATCACCAGGCTGTGAATCTGGATGGTCACACAGATATGCAATTGGGGCACCTTTCTTTAACTTGGTTAACAGCAAATATTTCAGCATTATAGGTCCTTTTGGTTATGAAACCACTAATAGGGTTCGTAGGAAATGGTAGTCAGTATCCAATATGCAGTCAATCAGTAACATATTAATGTTTGAACATAAATTACTTGAAAAAACATATAGATATGTAACAATTAGTGTTGCCTGCGCAAAAAATCTGATTTAGCAGTATTGATTTTCTGACCAAGTAATAATAATTTCTGTATTTCTGTTCGCGAATTGCACAGATAGCGCAACCATAGTTTCCAAGCTTGCCCATCGGGGCAGGTTTTTTTTGTGTTTTTTTATTCCTGGGGTGAAACAAAATAAATGCCGTATGTGTTGTATGAAAAAAAAGCCCCGAAAGGGGGCTGTTTATTTTGCAACGATTACCATTGCGGTGCGTAGTATAGTGTCGCCATACATGTAACCGGGCTGCATTTCGTCAACAATTGTATTTGGTTTTGCGTCTGGTGTGTCAATAACCTGGATTGCATTGTGATGCATTGGGTTTAACGTTTCACCAATTGATTTTATCTTTGTGATTCCAATTTGTTCAAATGCAGATTCTAGGGCGCGCGCCATAGATTGGATGCCTGCGTCAGCTGGACTGTGTTTTAATGCGGCATCTACTGCGTCCATAACAGGCAGAATTTTTTCTGCAACTGACATTGCGCGGTTGCGTGCGCGCGATTCTGCGTCTAGTGCTGCGCGACGGCGTGTATTTTCTAATTCGGCCGCCAGACGCAGGTATTTATCATTCATTTCTGCCAATTGGGCGGTCATGTTTTCAATTTCTGGTGCGGTTGTAGGTTTTGGTGTTGCGTCATTTGCAACATCATCAATCGATACTGATTCGACTTTTACTTCTTTTTCATCGTTCATGATATTTCCCGTTTTTTATATACTATATATTTATTTAACACTGGTTATTATAGGTATGAACTCATCGCTTTTCAAGGATGCACCACCAACCAATACACCATCTACGTTTGGAATAGACATAATTTCGGCGGCGTTTGATCCCTTGACGGATGCGCCATAGAGAACGGGTGTGCCTGTCAAGCCCATATCTGTTAAGGTGTTTGCAATTAATGTGTGGGCAGTTGCGATTTCGTCGTGTGTTGGTGTCAGACCCGCGCCAATTGCCCAGCGTGGTTCATATGCGATAATAATTGGTGATTTTGTGTCCAGGGGTATGGATTCGCGAACGCCAGATTCAATAATTGTCATTGTTTTGCCGGCTTGCTTTTCGTCCATGGTTTCGCCAACGCAAATAATTGGTGTTAATCCATTTGCCAGGGCTTGTTCAGCCTTGGTACGGACGGTATCATTCGTGTCGCCGTGGTATTGTCGACATTCGCTGTGCCCGATAATTGTATATTTTGCACCGGCATCAGCAACCATTTGTGCAGATACTTCGCCGGTGTACGCGCCGTGTGTGTGTTGACTGATGTCCTGGGCGCCGATCGCAATCTTGTCGGATTTAACGTTTAGCATAGTGTATGGAACGCACAAAATTATGGTATTTTCTGTGTTAATAGATGATAATTCGTTAATCATATTTTCCAGATTGGTACGTGTACCATTCATCTTCCAGTTCCCTGCAATAATTTTCATTGTAATTTCCCCTTTTTTTATTGCTTTTTGTTATTTCGTTTTGCTATGGTAGCGCAAAAGGGGAACAAATGCTAGAATATTTAAGAAATGCATCAGAAAAACCAATTGCAAAGGTTTTAATTGGAATTTTGTCATTCTCGTTCGTGGGATGGGGTGTTGCCGAATGGATTTTTGGCGGTGGCGCGATGGATACTGCGATGATGAATGTAGGTGGTTCTGATATATCTGTACAGCAATTTAATTCACAAAAATCAAATGATTTGTCGTCTATGACGCGTGAACAGCAGCGTGAAATTTATACAGATTTGGCAATGCAAAGTGCATTTAATGCCCAGGTTCTGCAAAAGGTTGTTACAAATCAAATGTTGGAAAACCGTGCCAATGATTTAGGATTTGTTGTCAGCGACAGACGAATCGCACGTGAAATTCGTGAATTTCCAGAATTTCAAGTGAATGGTACTTTTTCACCGCTGTTGTTTGATCGTGCATTAAGTAATTCTGGTTTGGGTGAGGCTGAGTTTGCAAATGCGATTCGTGACCAGGTGAAGCGTACAATGGTGTTGGCTGCGCCGGCGCAACCGATTAAGGTGCCAGATTTTGTTGTTAAGGCAGCATATAATTCGCGTTATGGTATGCGTGAAATTGAATATGCAACTGTGAAATATTCTGATTTTAATGTCGATACACCGACAGATGAACAATTGGCGGAATATTATAAGCAAAATCCACAGACGTTGCCAGAAACACGTGCTGTATCATATGTGTTTGTTGAAACAGATATGGCACAACCGGATAAGTATGATGTGGGTTATGCGAATGCAATTAAAATTGAAGATGATATTATTGCAGGTGAATCTATGAAGGATGCGGCAAAAAAACATGGCGCAAAGTATGTCGCATTGGATGCATTTGCACGTGATAAACGACCAGCAAATAAGATTTTGACAGATGCTATGGTTGCCAAGATTTTTGATATGGACGAAGGTTTGGAAAGCGAGATGATTGAAACCAAGGATGGTTTTTTATTTCTGCGGGTTGAGAAAGTTAATCCTGCACATGTTGCGGAATTTGACGGTGTTAAAAAGTCTTTGATTGCAGATTGGAAAAAATCAGAGCAGAAAAAGCAGGCATATGTTCGTGCAAATGAATTGTTGGTTGATTTGAATCAAGGAAATGGTTTGAAAAATAAAAAGTCTGCCCGTGTGTCACGTATGTCGGGGGCGCCAACAGATGTTTTGGTTGCGGCATTTCGTGCCGGGATTGGTGCGAATTCTATTGTGCCAGGGGATGATGTGTTCTATGTTTTAAGTGTGCAGGATATAATACAGCCGACGATTGATGATAAAAAAATGACGGATTTGCGCAAGGATATGCAGGCAATGTCTGATCGTGGGCTTGTTGATGATTATGATGCTTTTTTAAAGCGAGAATACCCCGTCAAAGTTAATGAAAAAGTTTATAATCGTGTTTTTGCTAAATAAAAAGTCTTTCCCCCTATTTGGGGGATTTTTTTTAGTTTTAAAGGCTTGTGTGGTTTATAACTGTAATATATTTAGTTTTTTTTCATAGATTCTATTTTTGTTGTTTTGGGGTGTTTAATCGCGTTCAAATAAATGTGTTTTCTGTGAAAAAAATAAATGCGGCGCAAAGTAAAAAAAATCCCGAAAAAGGTGTTTTGTTTTTGTGGTGCTGCAAGCTGGGCTTATATATTTCTCGTACAAAATTAACCTAATGGCCAAAGTTCGTGGTGATTTTGTTGCTGTCTTTTATTTCATCAAGGGGGATTTTACGAGCCGGGTGATTCCCGCGGCACATCTTGTTTAGTATTGTTTTGTCTGTCCAAATTGAAAAAAATCCCCCAAAAAGGGGATTTAAATTCTGGTGGCCCTGGTCGGACTCGAACCGACACTCCTTGCAGAACTTGATTTTGAGTCAAGCGCGTCTACCAATTCCGCCACGGGGCCAAAGCACAAACTGACTTAAATTAAGCAGCCTGTTTTGCTTCAACTTTTTTGACCAAACGTGCACTGCGGTTTGCCTTGTGGACAGGTTTCTTTGCAGGTGCGGCTGGTTTGCCAGCTTTCTTTTCAATGGCTTTTTTAATAGCAGCCATTTCTTCGGTCAAACGTGATACAGGTTTTGACATTACATAACCGTCCAGACCACCATGCTTGGTCAATGTGCGCAAGCCAGCAGTTGAAATGCGTAATGAAAAATCACGTCCCAAAATATCACTGTGGAACTTTAATGTTTGCAGATTTGGCAAGAATGTACGTTTTGTACGACGATGAGAGTGGGAAACATTCATCCCAACTTCTGTTTTCTTACCTGTAACTTTACATACACGTGGCATAATACTTAACCTTTAATTAATAGCGTGGCTAAATTTATAACAAATTAATACAAAAGTCAAGCAATCTTTTCATTTTTTTGTTCTTTTATATGTGTGATGGTTTTATTAGATCGGTTATCACCTTGACAGGGGTGAAGGTTGACAGTGGCGTTTCAACAAAAATTGTGTTCCATTTTGCCATTGCTCCATTCCATAGACCCGGGCGTTCCATCGCACGTAATGGGTGACCGTTCTTGGATTTTTCTGCAATAAAACCAGTTGTTAAATCAACAAAGTCATTCAGGTTAAATTTATTGCCGTTAATATCACGTGGCATGCAGACAATATCTGTTGGACTGAAAAATTCACCATTATGCAAAATATGTTTTTTATCATCCGAAATTTGGCCAGGTTCAACAATTTGCAAACTAATCCGGCCATTGGTGTCACGTGTCCAAAATGGACCACCACCAGGTTCGCCGGTGTTTTTGATAATGCCGCATACGCGCAATGGACGATTTAATATTTCGCGCAGGTTGTCATTTTCGGTTGTTTGAATCCCCAGGTTTTTATTTATATATCTTCTGATTTCATCCATGTTTGCTGTGCCATTGTCGATTGCACGGATATAATCAAATATTTGTTTCTGGGTTTTTATAGCCAAGCCGGCCAATGCCTGTTTGTGAATAATTGTGTCGCCACGTGCATGTTCGGGGCATACGTTGTCTATATTCTTGATAAATATAATGTCTGCATCAATATCGTCCAGGTTTTCAATCAATGCGCCATGACCCGCGGGGCGGAACAGTAATGTGCCGTCGTCGTTTCTGAATGGCGTATTGTCCATGTTGACAGCGATTGTGTCTGTTTGTTTCTTTTGGCAAGACATGGAAATGTTGAATTTTATCCCAAATTCCGATTCGTATGTTGGGACAATTCTGCTGAACAATTCTTGGAATCCAGATATGTGCTCAGGTGATACTGTAAAATGTATGTTTACAGTGTTATTTGTGCGGGCGTATTGTGTTCCTTCGATTAGGTGTTCGGCCGCAGCAGTGCGATTGAACGTGGCGTATTTGTGGAATTGTATCAGACCCTTTGGGGCGTTCCCGTAATTTAGCCCGCGTTCTGTTACAATGCATTCAATTATATCGCGAGGGGTTGCGTTTATTGGTAAGTGTTGCTTTAAATCGTCATAAAACGCAAAATCTGTCAGGTTGTCCAGAACGGTTTGTGTCGTTTTATTTATTGTGCCGTTGGACAGATATTCAAACAGGTCTTTGAACATGCGGGTTGCTGCGCCGGATGCGGGGACAAACTTTACGATTTTGTAATTGTTGCAATTGGACAGATAATATTCTGCATACGATTCGTTCAGCATTGGCAGTACGCCATTGTTTATTGTTGCGGCGGACAATATGTCTGCAGATGGAAAACCGGTTTTGAAATTGGATATTTGCTGGTTTATCTGGTCGAGGGTTAAACCGTGTTCATTGATTTGCTGAATATCGCGTGGGGTAAAATCTGGCATATTACATCCTTTTTTTATGATGATAGAACATATTTATTTGTGGTGCAAGTAGGGGCGGGGGGATTCGTTCCTGTGTCTTGAAAGGTGGGATTGTGGCACTATATATGGTGTAACAGTAAAAATACATAAGGAGTTATTTGATGAATCCAGATGATTTACAGGAAACACCGCAACAGGCAATCGAGAAGTATACAACTGATTTTACCAAGTTGGCGGCAGACGGTAAATTAGACCCAGTGATTGGGCGTGATGAAGAAATTCGTCGGTCAATTCAGGTGTTAAGTCGTCGTACAAAAAATAATCCGGTTTTAATTGGTAATCCGGGGGTGGGTAAGACTGCGATTGTTGAAGGGTTGGCGAATCGTATTATATCGGGTGATGTGCCGGAAAATCTGCTGAAAAAACAGTTGTTAAGCCTGGATATGGGGGCGCTGATGGCGGGGGCGTCTTTTCGTGGGCAATTTGAAGGACGTTTAAAGGCGATTTTAAAAGCGGTCAAGGAATCAGATGGCAAGATTATCTTGTTTATTGATGAGTTGCATACACTGGTCGGCGCAGGCAAGGGCGAAGGCAGTATGGATGCGGCAAACTTGTTAAAGCCAATGTTGGCGCGTGGTGAATTGCACTGTTTGGGGGCAACAACATTGGATGAATATCGTCAATATATTGAAAAAGACCCGGCATTGGCACGTCGCTTTCAGCCGGTGTATGTTGATGAACCAACAGTTGATGATACGATTTCTATACTGCGTGGATTGAAAGAAAAGTACGAAGGGCATCATGGTGTGCGAATCGCTGATGCGGCGTTGGTGTCTGCGGTGAAATTATCGAATCGGTATATTACGGACAGATTCTTGCCAGACAAAGCAATTGATCTGATTGATGAGGCGGCGGCGCGTGTTAGAATTGAAATTGCGTCAAAACCAGATAGGTTGGACGAAGTTGACAGACATTTGATGCAGTTGAAAATTGAACAACAGGCGTTGAAAAAAGAAAAAGACGAAGAGTCTAAAAAACGTCTGAAAGATCTGGAAAATATTATCGCCGGTGTTGAGGCGGAATCAAAAACACTGACCGCGGATTGGCAGGCGGAACAGCAGAAAATGCGTGGACTGTCTGATGCGATGGCGGCATTAGATGTGGCCAAGGCAGAGGTCGCAACTGCAATGCGAAATGGCGACTATGAAAAGGCGTCTGCGTTGCAATATGGTAAGATTCCAGAATTGGAAGAGAAAATTGCCAAGATGAATGCTGATGCACGTGAATATAAAACGGTATTGCCGGAACATATTGCCGCAGTTGTTAGCAAATGGACTGGTGTTCCTGCGGACAGATTAAACGCCGAAGAGCAGTCAAAGTTGATGAATATAGAAGACGAATTGCGTAAGCGTGTTGTTGGTCAGGATCATGCGCTGGGGGTAATTGCACGTGCGATTCGTCGCAGTCGTGCAGGTTTGTCTGACCCGCGCAGACCGATGGGCAGTTTTATGTTTTTGGGGCCAACAGGGGTTGGTAAGACCGAAGTGGCCAAGGCGTTGGCAGAATATCTGTTTAATGATGATGCTGCCATGACACGAATTGATATGAGTGAATATATGGAACCACATTCTGTATCGCGTCTGATTGGCAGTCCCCCAGGGTATGTCGGATACGAACAGGGTGGGGTGCTGACGGAAAGTGTGCGTCGCAGACCGTATCAGGTTTTGTTGTTTGACGAAATTGAAAAGGCAAATCCGGATGTGTTTAATGTGTTCTTGCAGATTCTGGATGATGGTCGCTTAACGGATGGTCAGGGGCATGTGGTGAACTTTACTAATACCATAATAATTATGACCAGCAATTTGCCAGATATGGAAGCGGTGAAAAAGAATTTTAGACCAGAATTTGTGAACCGTATTGATGAAATTGTATTCTTTAATCCGTTGGGCAAAGATGTTATGGCCGGGATTGTTAAGATTCAATTGGGTGGTTTGCAAAAGCGTTTGAATGAACGCCGTATTGAGATGAATATTACAGACAAGGCAATCAAATGGTTGGGTGATAATGGATATGATGCGGTATTCGGTGCGCGTCCATTGAAGCGTTTGATTGTGTCCGCGGTTGAGGATAAGATTGCGGATTTAATCTTGACCGGTTCGATCGGTGAAGGTAGTACTGTATATATTGATGTCAAAGGTAAAGATTTGACTGTTGGTTAAAAAAACGCCCATTTGGGCGTTTTTTTGATGTGTTTTTCTGCTTTACTAATTTTATGAAAAATCGTATAATAATAGAGATTAGAAGAAAGAAGGGATTTGCAGATGAAAAATAAATCTTGTGTGGCGACATGGGTTGTTTCACGTATTTTAATGGTTGCGGGTGTTGCGACATTGGTTGCTTGTGCGCGTTCTGGTGATGAAATGATGCAGTATGCGGGGCCTGTTTCTACGCCAACAGTTGATTATGTTGAGGCGTTAGATGTTTATTCGGCACCACATCAGGATTCTTTCTTGAATCAATTGGCGATGAATTATCGGTCTTATGCGATTTATAATGCGCGAACCAGTGGTTATGCAGATATGGGTGAATTGTTTGCAAACAAGGCTGTTGCTGCATTCAGTGGTGAAGTGCCATTCCCGGAATCTTTGGATAATTGGCCGATCGAAAATGAAAAGGAAGCATTTGAATTGCAGACCGCATATAACGATTTGATGGATCAGTTAAAGAATGATGCGTCCTATTTGAATCCAGAAATTGCAGCAGAAGCCCAGGCAAAATTTGATTGCTGGTTGTCTGCGTCTGCCAGTGGGCAGGTTGCAACTGCGCAACAGTGTCGTGAAAGATTTTTGAAAACAATGGATGTGTTGCGTGAATGTGACAAAGGACAGGTTGTTAAGAAAATGTCCGTAACAGAAACAATCGTTGAAGAATTTTCAAGTGAAGCAAGTGATGCAGATACAAAACGTAGTGCAGGTAATTATTATCCAGAAACGCGTTCGTTGCATGCAATGAACAAGGGGGTTAAGAATCGTGAGGGCGTCATAATTGTTAATAATGTTAATGTGCCAGAACATTTGATAAATCCTGTTCCGGTTGAACCGGTGCAGCCGATTGTGTTCAATCAAAATATTTATGGTGGAGATAAGTCTTTTACAAACAGTCAGGCAGATAACAGTGTTAATAACAGTAATAATAATCTGAGTGCAGATTTGCCAGATGAGGAACCAGTCGTGGAACCAGTGATTCCAGTTGTTTCTGATGAATTGGTGTCGCGTGAGGAATTTGTTAATATGATGATGGCAATGCGTGAAGAATTAAAGGCGATTAATGCGCGCCTGGATATGATTCAGGCAGCACAGGGCGAAAAAACTATGATCAAGGTTCAGCAAATTCCATTGGAACCAAAACAGCATGTTATGGAAGAGGTTTTTGAAGTTCGTTTTGATTTTAACAAAGCAACAATTAAACCAGAATACCAGGAATTGATTAAAAAATTAGCGTCCGCAACTCAAGAAAATAAGAATATTAAGGTTTCTGTTGTTGGACATACGGATACCGCGGGGACCAGTAATTATAACTATGCACTGGGTGGGCGTCGTGCCGAAGCGGTTCAGAAGATGCTGATTAAATACGGAATTCCTGCCAGTCAGATTGTCGCAGTGTCTGCGGGCGAAGAAGATTTAGCTGTTCCAACCCCAGATAATACGCCAAATGCGGCAAATCGTCGTGTTCGTGTAGTCAAAGAGATTCATTATACCGAAGAACCAAAGCCAATCCCGATGGAAATTCAGGTGGAAGAGGTTTCGATTGCTGAATGTGGTGATTATGGGTGCGAGCAGTAAAATATTTGTACAAAATACTTGACAAAAAGTTTTTTGTTGTATATATTTGCTGTCGTCAGAGAGATGTTTTGATAAAGGGCATTTGAAATGACTGATATGGTAAAAGATTTTAAGGTTGGCGCAATGAACCTGGAACAGGGAATGCGTGCACGTAGTTTTAAAAAAGGTGCAGAGGCAATTAATTTGAACCAAATTTTTGGGGCGCGCGGAATTAATTTTGGCGCTGAATAAAAATAACATTTATGCGTTGCAGGATTTTACCGTGCGTTTTCGCACGGTTTTTTTTATTGAATAAAAGTTTATTACTGTGATTGATTATGTGATGTGTTATTAGATAGACTTGTTCTTTGCATAATTAATATGTTGTATAAATATTGGAAAAATGCTATCATTTTATAAGAAAATGAGGGAACTTAAATTATGAAACGTTTTTTTTCAGTGTTTGTAATTATGTTGTTGTCCTGTGTGTGTGATGCAGAGGCTAAGACTTATGCCAGGCCAGGTGAGTATAAAAATGGTGGGTTTCGACATGATTGTAGGCCAGGCTGTTATTGCGAAGGCAACAAAGATGGCAAAGGAGTACATTGGACTGCAGGTGATATTAGGAGGGGCTGTCTAAATAGGTGGTCCAAGGTTACAAAAGTGTTAAATAGTATAGGTGTGTTCTTGTGTCCTGCTGATTTTCCTGATTCTGATTATGCAGCAAAGTCAAGTGCAGATTGTTATTTCCGTAATGCAGCAGGTGCAAAGATTAAATATGTTAAGGTTTCGTGTAGTGCAGGTGAATATTTGCCCAAAGGGTCGGATAAATGTGCGTTGTGTCCGGCAGGGTATTATTGCCCATCATCTTTTACGGAATACCCAAGCAAGGACAAGGATCAAGGTGAAATGATTGAAATGCCAACAGGTTATACATCAGACCGGGGGGCAAAGTCAGAAACAAATAAGAAGAAAATAGATGAAATTCCGTGCGAAGCGGGAAAATATTCGCAGTATGGCAAGTGTGAGGTTTGTCCTGCGACTTATTACTGTCCAGGGGCAACGGATTCGGCAGCGATGAAATACGAGTGTCCTGCTGCTGTTCCAGAAAATGTTCGAGAAATGCGCACTTATCCAGAACAATATTATGCCGATGATGTAGTAAATGATGTAGAAAAATGGGGGCAGGAAACAGCCTTGAAGTTAAAACCGCATAAAGTGGTTGATTGGAGTTCAAAAACAGGTCTGAAATCCCAGGCGGAGTGTTCGTTGATTTATGTTGGTGAAAATATGCGCGGTAAGTTTCATCATGATAACGTTAAATATAATACTGTATCAGAAAAGTATGATGTCGAAGGCGGGGATTTGTATTATCTAAGCGTGAAACCAGGATATTATTTGACGGAACCATATATGGTTAATGGAATAAAATATTGTGATCATCATAATAATGATTCTGCGCATTATATGTTGTATCGTCGTGCAGAATTGTGCCCGCCAGATAAATGGTGCCCAGGTGTTGCGGTCACTGTCTGTAACAAGGGGACGCACGGGGATACTATGGGGCTGAAAGAACCTGAGGATGTTACCTGTGCCAAAGGACAGTATTTGCCGGCAAATTCGAGCTATTGCGCACCGTGTGATACAAAAAAATATTTATGTGAAGGCGGTAATTTTAAAACCACATATCATGATCAAGGTAGGTATGTGACATATACCCAGGCGCAAATGCTATATGGTCCCAGCAAAAAAAGATCATCTGATCTTGCAGAGACATGTTGGGGGATTTTGGGTGAAGTTGGATATATAAGTTGTGTGCTGGGAAAAGATGTTTCAAAAAAACAAAATGAAGAAACGCCTGAGTCAAATGAAGAAATAATTGTTCCGGCACCAGGTGAAGAGAATGCAAGTTAAAAAATACCCCCAGTTTAGGGGGTTATTTTGTTTTTTGATTTCGTTTTTTTGCAATATTTGATATTTTTCCGTGTTCGTTAAGTATCCAATCGCACATATTCATTTCCAGACATTCCGGGGCGGATAGATAGCCTGATTCGCAGCGTATGAATTTTTCAAGTTTATTTTCAGGGATTTTTGTATATGTTTTATATTTTTCATTTATAATCTTTTTTTGGTTGGCAATTTGCTGTGCACGAATTGCAATGTCGTCTGGATTACAGGCAATCATGCTGCTGGTGCCAAAGTGAACCATGTGACGTGCATCGTGTGCCATAATGCGGAAACCAGGGGTGCCTTGGATGGCTAACAGGCTGCCGCAGCTGAATGCGCGTGCCAATACAGTCGTGCGGATGATTGCGCCGCGTGATTTTGCGATGTTTAGTAAGGTTGATAAGCATTGTAATGCGTTTTCTAAACCACCAGCCGAGTCGATAAAAATATCAATGATTGGATTTTTGATGTTTTTTGTATTGTATGGTGATGTTAGTTTGCCAGATAAGCTATATACAGGAAATTGTGGCAGTGAAAAAATATAATTGCCAAGATTTCCAACCAGTTCGCTCATTTCTTTGGTTGAAAAATCACCCAGTATGTATACCTGGGAACCAGCAATGTAGCTGGCACTGTGGCTGTTGTTAATTATATTATCGGGCATTTTTTATCCTTTGGCTGTGTAAGTATTATGTTAGTACAGTCGTATTATTTGTCAATTAAAAAAATATTTATAAATCTTGCCTTGGGCGGTTAAAGGCGCTATTATCCATGCGATGTTGAATTTGTTTAGGTAAAGGAAGTGTTATTATGACAGATAAACTGATTGTTGATGGAAACTGGGCGGCGGCTGATGTTGCGTACAGATGTGTTGATTTTGCAGCGATTTATCCAATTACCCCCAGCAGCACTATGGGCGAATTGGCCGATGAATGGTCGTTCCAGCATAAAAAAAATATTTGGGGTGCAATTCCGCAAATAATTGAAATGCAATCCGAAGCCGGGGCGGCAGGGGCTATGCACGGTGCTTTGCAGATGGGCAGTTTGGCAACAACGTTTACTGCATCCCAAGGTTTGTTGTTGATGATTCCAAATATGTACAAGATTGCAGGCGAACAGACACCATTTGTTATGCATGTCGCGGCACGTGCATTGGCAACACATGCATTGTCAATATTTGGTGATCACAGTGATGTTATGTCGGTGCGTTCGGTCGGGTTTGCAATGTTATCTTCGCATAATGTACAACAGGCGCATGATATGGCAGCAATCGCACACGCGGCAACATTGCGTTCACGTGTGCCGTTCTTGCATTTCTTTGATGGGTTTCGTACCAGTCATGAAGAATCGCGACTGATTCGTATTTCAGATGAAGTTTTGGAAAAAATGATTCCAAACGATTTGGTCTTGGCGAATCGTGCACGTGGAATGACGCCAGATAATCCAGTAATTCGTGGTACTGCACAAAATCCAGATGTCTATTTCCAGGGACGCGAGGCGGCAAATCCACTGTATCAAAAAACACCAGAAATTGTACAGGCGTGTATGGATGAATTTGCGCAATTAACAGGGCGTAAATATGGCTTAGTTGATTATGTCGGTGATGAAAATGCAGAAAATATTATTGTTGCCATGGGCAGTGGGTGCGAGACAATTGAAGAAACATTGGCACATCTGCCGGCAGGATTAGGACTGTTAAAGGTTCATTTGTATCGTCCATTCCCAGTCGAAGCGTTTCTGAATGCAATGCCAAAATCTGTTAAACGAATCGCTGTTCTGGACAGAACCAAGGAACCAGGCAGTATTGGTGAACCATTATATCAAGATGTAAAATCAATCGTTCCAGATGGAATAGAAGTGTTTGGTGGGCGTTATGGTCTGGGGTCCAAAGAATTTAAACCAAGGGATGTTAAAGCGATATATGAAAACCTGATGCGGGGGACGCTGCATCATAACTTTACAGTTGGAATTGACGACGATTTAAGTGGATTGTCGTTAAAGACAGATCCTGCATTTGCGGTGGAAGATCCGAACTTTAAGACTGCTATTTTATATGGTATTGGCAGTGATGGTACAGTTGGTGCGGTTAAAAACATTGTTAAAATTGTTGGGGAAAATTCAGATTTGTATCCACAATCTTATGCGGTGTATGATTCAAAAAAATCAGGTGGATTGACCGCATCGCATATTCGTTTTTCTGATGCGCCGATTAAAAGTCAGTATTTGGTCGAGGTTGCAGACTTTATCAGTGTTTCAAATTTCATGATTGCGCAACGCTTTGATGTGTTCCGTGGTTTGCGCGTGGGGGGAACTGTGATGATTAATACGTCCCTGGCACCAGATGTTGCGTTTGCGAACTTGCCAAAAGACACCCAGGAACATTTAATCAGAATCCGTGCGAATATTTATTTCTTGGATGCAAATCGTGCGGCGGCCGAATTGGGATTAGGAAATCGTATTAATACATTTATCATGTTAAATTTCTTTAATTTAACAAATGTTATTGATCCAGCCCAGGCAGCAATCAGTGCCAAGGCAGCAATTGAAAAGACATATAAGAAAAAGGGTATGGATGTCGTTCAGGCAAACTGGGCAGCAGTGGATAAGGCAGCAGAATATCTAAGGAAATATGACGTTCCGTCATCTATATCAAATTTTGCGCCAGACTTTATCCCAGCAATGACATTGGATACGCCGGCAGAAATTGCAGGTACATTGGGTGAAATGGCCGCGCAGCGTGGGGATGCAATTCCGGTATCGCGTTTCCGTGTAGATGGACAGTTTGGGGCAGGTCAATATCCAGTTGGTACATCAAAATATGAAAAACGTGCAATATCAGATAAAGTTGCGGTTGTGGATATTGATAAATGCATCCAATGTGGAAAATGTTCAATGATGTGTCCGCATGCCGCAATACGTATCAAGGCATTAACAGAAGAGCAAGCCGAAGAACTGCGTGCCAAAGGTGTGCGGGTTGTTCCGATGAAAACACCTGAATTGGGGCCAAATATGTATTTTACAATAAATATCTCGCCGGCAGATTGTACAGGATGTAATGTTTGTGTGAAAAATTGTCCGGTTGGTGCGTTATCAATGGCGCCAGCACGTGATGTTATGGCGGATAATCAGGCGGCTTTTAATGCGGCAGAACAAATGCCTGATTTCCCACGCGAAAAGTTAAATCTGAATATCCCAAAGCATGTAGAATTGTTGCCGCATTACTTTGAATTCCCGGGTGCATGTGCGGGATGCGGTGAAACACCGTATGTAAAGCTGTTGGCGCATCTGTTTGGTGACAGAATGATTGTTGCAAATGCAACGGGCTGTTCTTCAATATATGGTGCGAATTTGCCAACAACCCCATGGACCAAGGATAAGGCAGGGCGTGGACCAGCCTGGTCTAATTCTTTGTTCGAAGATAATGCGGAATATGGTTTGGGAATGCGGTTGGCACTGAATCAGAAACGTCATTCGTTAAAGGGACTGCTGTTCGAATTGGGAATTGAGAATGTTGAAGAATTGTTTAATGAAACCGATTCGCAAAAACAGCGTCAAATTGAAGAAATTTTGCGTAAACAACTGGCAAAAATAGATGGGCCACGTGCACGTCTGGCAGAAAGTCAGATTGGTGAAATTGTCGATAAATCTGTTTGGATTGTTGGCGGTGATGGATGGGCGTATGATATTGGATATGGTGGCGTTGATCATATTCTGCACAGTGGTGAAAATGTCAATGTTTTGGTATTGGATACCGAAGGCTATTCAAACACAGGTGGTCAGCAGTCAAAATCTACACCTTTTGGTGCCAGTATGAAATTTGCTATTGGTGGCAAGGAGCATGCAAAGAAGGATTTGGGTATGATTGCTATGATGAGCGGTGCGTATGTTGCACAAATTGCGTTGGGCGCAAATCAGGCCCAGGCGATTCGCGCATTCCGCGAAGCAGAATCGTTCAATGGACCGTCAATAATATTGGCATATGCACCATGTATTGCACATGGATTTGCATTGCAAAATGGTGCAGATCATCAAATGCAGATGGTTCAGACCGGCGCGTGGCCACTGTTCCGATTCGATCCGCGGTTGATTGCTGATGGTCATAATCCATTGACTATGGATTCCAATGTTGATAACCCGTTACCGTTGGAAGATTTCTTGAAAACGGAAAGTCGATTCGGTGCGGCGCGTGCGGCAAATCCGCAGTTTAATAAGTTGGTAGATTTGGCCAAGGCAAATAATGCATACAAAAGTGAATTGAAAAAGCATATAGCACAGTTTGCAATGTTGAATAAACCAGTTGTTAAAGAAAACGGCGAGGGATAAAATGAAAAAGTTATTATTCTTGGTAATTGGAATGCTGTGTGTGACAGCATGCACGTTCCAAACAAAACATCGTGGTTATGTATTTCCGGCTGATTTGGAAAGTCTGGCTGCCAATATAAAAACAACAGCGGATTTAAATGATAAAATAGGGGCGCCATTGGTTAAGACAATATATGGTGATGAAGTCTGGATTTATTACGGTACAGATGAAAATTATCGTGGACCGTTGGCACCAACGTTTACCGATGAAACAGTGTTGTTGGCATGGGTAAAGGGAGGTCGTGTCTTGAAAACCAAGGTCTTGCGAGATGCAGATTTGCCAGATGTTAAATTGGTGGATGGCGAAACTGAAATTCCGGCGGCGATTGAATTAAATGCGTTGGAAGAATTGTTTAATAATATTGGTCGTTTCAGCCCAGCCGGATTGGGACAATAAAAAATGCGCCATGTGGCGCATTTTTTTGTCTTGTTAAAAATGTTTGGATGTTATAGAATATAAACCATGAGAAAAAGAAATTTTGTTTTTACAATTTGTGCAATGTTGTTGCCAGTTGTTGTTGAAGCTGCGTTTACGTCGTGTGGACCAGGTTATATTTTAATAGAAAGCCGTCAGAAAATTGACGGTGTTCCAGTGGCAGAATGTCAGAAGTTGTGGTGTCGTGATTTGGAAAACGGTAAGTTGATGGGCGAGGGAAATAAACCAAGTAGCGGATATCAGGCGACAAGTACTGCAAATGAATTATGTGATGCTGCGGGAAATTGTGTTGAATGTTGGGGGGCGCGTAAGTGGTGCGCAGGCGAGGCGCGTGGTGAATGGAATCCAGAATATGGCGCGTATACACGTGGTGGAGATAATGTAACATATTTGTCTTATCAAAAGGGAACGTGTTTTGCATGGCGTTTGGAAAAGCCAGAGTGTGAATCGGGTGAAACAGCGGTTTTGAAAGATGGTAAATGGATATGTGCAACATCATCTGGCACAACAGATGTGGGACGTGCATCAGGTGTGCGTCGTACAGGAACATTACGGCGTATGTAATAAGAAATTTAATCCCGGATATTTCTGGGATTTTTTTATGTCAATTATTTGTTTTTTAGGTTTTTTTATGATATAATCACCAAGATGAGAGAATGGCAACCGTAAAAGGGTATCCATAATGCCAAGTAAAAAATTAGATTTTAAAACAGGACAATACGTTGTTTATCCAACCCAAGGGGTGGGTAAGCTGCTGCGTATAGAAGAACAAACAGTCGGTGGTCAAAAGGTTAAAATGTTGGTGATTGATTTTGAACGTAATCACATGACATTGCGGGTGCCGGTTGAACGTGCAGAAATTTCTGGACTGCGTCCGTTGACGTCGGCTAAGAAAATGGACGAAGCGATTGCGTCTGCCAAAGGGCGTGCGGGTGCAAAACGTATGATTTGGGCGCGTCGTGCCGCACAGTATGAAGAAAATATTAATTCTGGTGACCCGATGAAGCTGGCCGAGGTGGTGCGCGACCTGCAACGTCGCAGTGCGGCGGATACAATGACGTTTTCTGCACGTCAATTATATTTGCGCGCATTGGAACGTATGGCCCAGGAATTTGCAGTTTTGCATAAATTAGATCTGGATGCTGCGTCAGATAAGATTGAAGATATTTTGGGAATCCCAAAAGAGATTGATTTGAATGCAGTTGATGTTGATGAAGAAGATATCGAAGAAGATGAAGCATAGATGTCCCGCCATTTGGCGGGATTTATATTAGATTAAAAATAAATTGTGTTTTTTCTCTTTACAAAAATCCTTAAAATATGTAAAATTATACACAGAAGCAAGAAGGGAAAGAGAAAATGTTATCGTACAAATTTAAACATCTGTGTTCACGCATTATTGCCTCGTTGTCTGCGTTTGGAATTATTAGTGTCGTACGTGATGCGAATGCGCAAAGTTTTGCTGGTGGAGAAGAGATCACATGGACAGCTCAGGGACCGGTATCATTATTTGTTGCACAATATGTGCAGGACCCTTGTCCTTTGTCTTCGAGTGATGGTACAGAAATTAATCCCCAAAAGCAGATTAAATCGTTTTATTATTCTGGTGCTGGGTCGGCTGGTACAAATGACCGTTGTGTATATGTATGTCGTTCTGCGCCGGGATCTGACAGTGCCAGAGTGTATAATTATGCAGAATATGCCTATGTTGGTGGGGCGTCTGCGGGGTTTGGGCCGCATGATGAATTGAATAATAGACTTGATAATACTTCTGGTCTTTACAGTGTTGGGACGTATATTGCGCCGGCGTTTTCGGCTAATCTGATGGCGGCTGATGGACAGCCGTATGGTGAAGGTTATGTCAAAGCTTCGCTGCACGGTGATTTAAAGGAAGAATGGTTTTCTGGTTTAATTGATGCATCGGCAGCTGATAAATATTCTTATACAGGAACATCTGTTGTTGTTGTGACGCCGGATCAGGCAAAGACGTATACGGATGATATCTGTATTAAGAGAGCGCAAACAGTTACGTTTGATTGTGAAGATGGTCAGAATAGTGCGACAATGGCGATTCGTTGGAATGAAACATTGGATGTGCCTGATGGTGATATGTGTGTGCCGCAACCTGGGCAAATGTTTAAACATTGGACGTTGCAATGAATTAATCTGCTTATAAACCGGGGTGTTACCCGGTTTTTTTGTGACTGTTTGTTTTTCTTGTTGGTATTATTTTCTTTTTGTTTTGTACGTGTGTAGCGTTTTGGTGTTGTGCAATCTATTTTTATAGTGTTGATGTGTGAAAGAAAAATCCCGCCATTTGGCGGGGTGTTTATTGCAAGAATTGTGTAAGGTTTCCACCCAGGGATTTTAGTGCGCCGCCAACACCGCTGTTCGCGGAACCCTGGACAATTTGCATAATTTGTGAAGTGTTTGTGCTTTGGCCCAGATTGCCGATTGAACCAACCAGGAATTCGCCCCACATTGCGCGTTTGCGTGCGTTTAATTTTGCGTTTGAACAATTTTCAATTTTTGCCATTAATGTGCCAGCCATTTTGGCTTCGTCTGGGGTGTAATCTTGTTCGGAAAAATCAACCAGATTAAACAAATCGTACATATTAGTGACATATTGTCTGTTTTTTTCTGCGCATGATGATTGGCTGGGGTCGTCTGTGCAATAATATGCCTTTTGTGCACGTGGATATTTGTGCCAAATCATGTTTTTATCGCTGGAATCATCAAAATAATCATAACATATCAGCGATTCTTCTTCGGTGGCGGCCGCGATTTGTATGGATGTTTGGTATCCGCCGGTTGCGCTGCTGCATGCATGGATGTTCCCCAGTGAACTTTCCACTTCTGCAATTGTGGAAGCGCCAGTTTTTATCCATTCTTTGAATATTTTGTTAACGAATTCTATGTCTTGGGCCGAAGGAATACATTCGGCGGTCAGTGCCTTTTGTTTGTTGGTTATGTCCTTGATGCCTGTATATAAATTTATAACCGTCGGTAATATGCTGGCCCCGGTTTGTTTTATGTCATTTTGTTTTGTGGTAACCGTTGCAGCCTTTTTAATTGTGACAGCATCTGCTGACACAAATTGTGTCATGCAAACCAATCCGGCAAAAAGCAGTGATTTTACTTTCATCTCTCTTGAAAGTAATTATAACATAAAAAATGGCACAGATAAATATAAAAATTGCATTTTTGTTATTTGCGCGCTAAACTGGGGGTGTGCACAAGGATAAACGTAATTTTATTATTTTGTCTAAACATAAACGACTGAAACGTTTGTGGCAGTTCTTCTTTACGGGTTGGGGACTGGTTATGGTGGCTGCACTGGTTGCGGGTGCATTGTTTACTAAGCAGTTGCTGTGGACACCAATTTCTGTAATTAATATGGCTGATATTGTCACAAATCAATTTAAAATGTCGAATGCTGCATTTGTTGGTACTGATAAAAATGGCGAGCCGTTTAAATTGCGGGCCAGGGTAGGGTACCAGGAATATGATAGCCCAGATATTGTTTATATGGATACTGTTTCTGGTACGGTCAGTCGCGTTATGGGTGGAGCAAAGATTATTGATAATATTGTTGCAAAGCAGGGACAATATAATCGAAAAAATAAAACAATCACATTGATGGGGGATGTACGTGTGGATTCCAGCAATGGCGATAAACTGAGAACTGATGAATTGGTGATTAAGTTATGAAACAATCGATATTACGTGTTCAACATTTGTCAAAAACATACGGAAAACGTATGGTTATTAAAGATGTTTCGTTAGAAGCGCGTCAAGGAGAGTCTGTCGGGTTGCTGGGGCCAAATGGTGCGGGTAAAACAACTGCTTTTTATTGTATAACGGGTCAATTGGCGGCAACAGGTGGACAGATATTCTTGAATTCTCAGGATATTACGCATTTGCCGTTCTATCAGCGTGCGCGCCTGCATATCGGATATCTGCCCCAGGAAAATAGTGTTTTTCGTGGGTTGACGGTTGAACAAAATATTATGGCGATTTTAGAGGTTGTTGAACCAGACAGAAAAAAACGTAAAAAGAAACTGGATTCATTGTTAGAAGAATTTTCAATCGCCAGTTTGCGTCACAGTCCAGCGACTGCGTTATCGGGCGGTGAACGCAGACGTGTCGAAATTGCGCGTGCGTTGGCAAATGACCCAAAGTTTATTTTGTTGGATGAACCATTCGCGGGTATTGATCCAATTGCAGTTAATGAAATTCGCAGTTTGGTGTCACAATTAAAAAACCGTGGTCTGGGCGTTATTATTACAGATCATAATGTTCGTGAAACATTAGGAATTACAGATCGTAGTTATGTTTTGCATGATGGAAAGATATTGAAGCATGGAACAACATCTGAAATCGTTCAGGATGAAATGGTAAAGAAAGTTTATCTGGGGGAAGATTTCGTTATGTAAAAAAACGGGGTGCGCCCCGTTTTTATTTAGAAAATTGCCGTTCTAATGCCTTTATGTTTGATATTTGTTCACGCATAAATGCAACCTTGTTTTCGTTATTATCTATGCTTTTTTGACATGTTGGATTATTACGCAGGTCGTCGGATGCCTTGATAAAACGTTTCAGTAATGCAACCATCAGGCGATACTTCATAATTTCGCGTAAGGCTGGATTTTGTATGCTGGGCATGCTGTATTCTGAATTGTTGTGCAGTTTACAGTATGTTTCGTACACAGGTCTGAAAATATTCAATTCAATTTGTAATGGTGCAAAAATATCACGGTAAATAAAGCGATAGTTTGCCTCAGCAAAGTCAATAAATGACAATGTACTGGTTTCTGGGTCGTAAATTACATTGCCTGGATTCAGGTCGCAATGCGACCATGCAGGACGTGTTTCATATTCAAATGTGCCAACACGATCGCGAATCGATGACATTTGGTAAACTTCTTCAGCGTTAAACCATTTTGACATTTTATTTGTTACGAAATTGTCCAGTCGATTAAATTTTAATTCAGATGCGATTTTGTGTTTTTGTAATTCTTGGACCGGTTTTAATTCATTCATGTCAACCAAGAATGCGGCGATTCCGTCAATGATTTCATAACGTTGGCGACGTGAAACTGTGGAAAATAATTCGTGTGTTAATGGTTGGCCGTGGGCGCGTTCTTCCAATAACTGAAATTCATCATCCTTGATAAAGCGCATGCGTGGAATGTTATAGCGTGGATTACCAACATTATAGATTTCATCAATTATTTCTTTTGTGCGATGTTGTTTCGCTAACCACTTTTGTCGTGCGTCATCACCCAATGTTGGCAGGGGGCGTTTCATAACAAAGTCTGCCCCAAAATCTGCGATATAGGTTTCTCGTCCGTGTATAAGATTTTTTAATACGTCTGCCATGCTATTAAATCGTTTTTGATTTTGTTAACAGTTTAATTATGTCTTCTTGGGAACGTATCATGCAGGACTGCATGTATGCATAGTATGCGCGTTTGTTTCCACTGGCATAATTCGCAATTGCTTCTTTGTACTTTTGTTTGTCTGTACGACGGTTGAATACGATTGGGCGATATCCCCCTTGGACCAGAATCCAATTCATAATCAGTCGCGCAGTACGTTTGTTGAAATCGTCAAATGGTTGTAGTGCAATTAACTCATAATGAATTTTAAATGCGCGATGCAAAATGCTATCTTTGCTGTTTTTATAATTGTAAAAGATGTCATTAATGCCACGTTGTACTTTTTCGGGTCTTGGGGCGTGCATGCGTTGGCCGTTAACCGTTATCTCAATTATCTTGTTTGTGCTGCGATAGCGGGCGCCATCAATATGTGTGTTGGTGCATAATATGCCATGTATGTCCAGCAGGGCTTTCTCGTTAATTTCTGTATTGGGGTTTTCAAGTATGTAATCATATGCCAGCCCCAGATTGCGCATGCAATTAAAATCAAGATATGGTTGCTGTTCCTTGCTTGGGACAAAGAACAAGGTGCGGGGTTCTGTGTATGAAATTTCATGTCGTAACCAGTTAACGTTATTTAAACGCTTTATGCTGCCGGTGCCAGATAACATGTATGTTATAATCTCGCGATTATATTCAATTCTGCTTTTTAATTTCGGTGTTTTGGTCATAGGAGGCTCCTTTGACTTGTTTATCGTTTTGATAAAAATATAGTACATTAAAACTCTTTTGTCAAGTTTTTGTGTGGGTTTTTATTTTTTCTAAAATTCGTATTGAAATGTGCGGTGGATTTGTTTTATGCTGTGCACTGAAATGTCTAAGGGGTTATGTATGTTAAAGAATTTATTAGTATTATCAGCATTGTTTGTTCCATTTGTGGTTGATGCCGCGCCGAAAAAGAAAAAGGAAGAGCCGGTTGTGCATCTAACAGATTCCCAGATTTATGAAGAATTGAAAAAATTGGCTTTGGTTTTTGAGGTCGCGCGTGAAAATTTTGTAGAAGAGGCGGATGAAAAAAAGATGTTAGAGGCGGCAATGAACGGTATGTTGGGGGCTTTGGACCCACATTCTTCGTATTTGTCGGCAGACGATTTCAAAGAATTTAGTGAAAAATCACACGGTGAATTTGGCGGCTTGGGTATTCAGATTACCAGTGATAAAGGCGCAGTGCGCGTTATTTCGCCAATTGATGATACGCCAGCAGCCAAGGCAGGAATTAAAGCCGGCGACTATATTACCCATATTGATGGTGAACAAGTGTTTGATTTGACATTAAATCAGGCGGTTAAGAAAATGAAAGGACGCCCAGGTACCAAGGTAAAATTAACAATTGTGTCAGATGATGGTGAATCCAAGACATTAACACTGAAACGTGCAATTATTAAGGTGGAATCAGTTAAGTCGTCTGAAAAAATGCTGGCGGGTGCAGATGCAGAAGACAAAGATACGCCAAAAATTGGCTACATTCGTATTTCTGATTTTGGCGCAACAACAGCACGTGATTTAAAAAAGGCATTGGAAAAATTAGAAAAAGCAGGTGTTATTGGATATGTTTTGGATGTGCGTAATAATCCAGGCGGATATTTGACTGCTGCGATTGAGGTGTCAGATGCGTTTCTGGATGCTGGAGAAATTGTTTCAACGCGTGGCAAGAAGAAATCTGATATTGAACGTGTATATGCAACGCCGGGGGATTTGGCAAACGGTAAACCAGTTGTGGTTTTGATTAATCATGGGTCGGCATCGGCATCTGAAATTGTTGCGGGGGCATTACAGGATAATGGACGTGGAATTGTTATGGGGTCACAGTCATTCGGTAAGGGCAGTGTTCAGCAACAAAAACCATTGGGAGATGGTACGGCAATTCATATCACGATTGCGCGTTATTATACTCCGTCGGGTCGTTCAATTCAGAACGAAGGTATCACACCAGATGTAGAAGTGTTGCAGTCCAAGGTGGAAGTAATTGAAAAAAAAGAAAGTATGTATTCTGAGGCGTCATTTAAGAATTCATTGAAAAATGACAAGTCTAAGAAAAAGGATAAAAAGAAATCAGATAAAGGTGATAAGGATTCAGATGAAGAAACGCCATTTGAGGAATTGACAGACGAAGAAAAGGACGCACGTGATTATCAGTTGCAGCGTGCCATGGGAATGGTTGTTGCAATGGGGAAATTGCAGTCGCGTGGCTATGTCGTTCCCGAACAGTTAGATATGGAATCAGAAGAAGCTGTTATAGAAGAATAAAAAACTGCCCCAAAATTGGGGCGGTTTTTTATTGTCTTAAATAATTGAATTTTTATTTTTCTTGTTTTATAATGTTACAGAACCCAAAGGGATTTGGTTTCGGGGTCGTAAGAAAGCCCGCAAAAAAGCAATGTGATTTCGGTTGCATTGAATCCGCGACAATATTGAGGTGCGCGATGCGCATTTTTTATTGTCATTTGTGCCCCGCATGGTCGGGGGGCCGTCAGTTATACAATAGGTTTTCCCAAAGGCTGGCGGGGTCATGCTTTTTTGTGATTTTCTTAACCCACCCGACCGCCAATTTCCTTTGGCGGTACATTTTTTTTAAAATGCAAGTAAAAATAGGAAACTTTTGCACTTGCATATTAAAATTTATGTGCTACGAATTAATCCATAGGAAAGAATTTTTATCTTAAACTTAGAAAAGGAGTGGCTATGTCCAATAACAAACACTTTGCGGACCTGTTGAAAGTCTGCAGTATTTTGCCAGCCTTGGCGATTATGCCGGCAATGGCAGAGGTTCCAACTGTATCTGAGGTTGGGGTTGTAACAGGTAGTGGTTCTGGGGAAGTGTTGACACAGGCGATGTATTTTAATCCAGAAAAAGATATAATTTTTGAAAATGCTTTTTTTTCTGGGAATAAGAACACCAATGTATCTGGAAACGAAGCGTTTGGAACGGTTGTTTTTTCTAATATTGACTCGACTTTAACTTTTAACAATGTTAAATTTGAGAATAATGAGAATGCGTATGTTGGTGGTGCAATAGCGAATTTTAAGGATGCTAAGTTTGTTGTAAATAATTCAAAGTTTATTGGAAATCATGCCCATTATGACGGTGGTGCAATTGGGAATTATGGTGGTTTGGTAATCAAAGATTCTTTGTTTGAAGGAAATACCGCTGATTATGATTATAATGAAGAAACAAAAGATTGGTCAATTGTTGTAGAAGATTCGACAGCGATTGGTGGTGGTGCGATTTCATTGGGGTCTATATCGCAAACGACCGTTGGTTCTATATTAGGGACAACTTTTAAAAATAATAAATCTGGGACATATGGTGGTGCAATTGGTACGCGTTTTGCGCAGAAGAACAGTAATGCTGCTAAGTTAGATATTGAGGCAACGTTTGTTGGTAATGAGGCACTTAAAGATGGTGGTGCCATTTATAATACTTTTTATGAAGATAATGGGTTAGGCAAGGGTAATGGTGTTACAGTTGCGGGTGTCTTTGAAAACAATAAAGCTGGTCGTTATGGTGGTGCAATCTATAATGATGGGCGTCATGATATAAATGGCAAGGGTGGTGTTATGACGATTAACACATCTGTTTTTGAAGATAATCAGGCGAATTTAGCAAATGGTTACGGCGGTGCTGTCTTTAATTACTATGGTGATATGACAATTCAGGGCACTGCAGACAAGCGTGTTGTGTTTGAAGATAATATAGCATATGTTGGTGGGGCTTTCTCGGATATGCAGGTGACAAAAGATAATTCAGGTTTGGTGTCTAAAACAACAATTAAGCATGCGTTATTTGAAGAAAATCATACAACGGCTGACGCAGGTGCTGCGGGTTTCTTTGGTGATGTTGATATAGAAGATGTTATTTTCCGTGAAAATACCGCTGCGATTGATTTTGATGGTAAAAAGGCATTGTTGAATGAATCTGATGGCGGTGGTGCGGTTCAGGTTGGTGGAACAGCAAATGTGACAATGAAGGATGTTATGTTTGTTGAAAATGAATCTGGTGCACGTGGTGGTGCGATTTCCGCGCGTCATGGAACGAATTATACCCTGGATATTGATACGGCCGTATTTACAGCGAACAAGTCTGGTAATTATGGTGGTGGTATCGCCAATGTTTATGGTGGAACAGTTGATATGAACGATGTTCAGTTTGTATCAAATAGTGCAGCCAAGGCAGGTGGGGCAATCTATAATGGTATTGATAAGAACTATGGTGTCCCTGGTGGCGTGATGTCAACAAATCATGGTGTCCTGAATCTGAGTGGAAATAATGTGTTTTCAGGTAACACTGCCGGTGAAAAGGGTGGCGCTATCTATAATGATGGTGGCATTATCACAATGTCGGGAAATAATACATTTGTAAATAATTTTGCAGGAAAGGGCTTGAATGATATTTACAATGATGGTGAACTGAATATTGTAGATGGTACGACCACGATTGGTGGTGGTATTTTGGGTAATGGTACGCTGACATTGGCGCAAGGTGCCACGTTGGATATTGGTAATTCTACGATTAAGCAAGGTGCGATTACTATTGAAGGTACAGTCACATTGTCTGTTTTGAGTAATCGTTCGTATGGTCGTTTGCTTGCTGATGAAGGTTTGTTGAATATTAAGGATACGGCAGAATTGCAATTGTCTGTTGGTGGTGTTGGGGAATATGATATCTTTGATGGCAATATTGCAAAGTTCAGCAAGATAACCTATGGTGATTCTTATTTGGTTGAAGAGTTGGATAATGGTGTTATCAAAGTCACAACAAAATCTGTTGAAGATTTGGCGGCAGATACCGGTTTGACAACACAGGCAGCGGGTGTGGTTGCATCATTGGCGAATTCACACAGTGATAAAATGCAAAATATCTCGTTGGTATTGCAGGAAATCTTGAATTCTGGCAATACGGAATTGGTTGAACAGGAATCCAAAAAACTGAATCCAGAAGACAAACCAGTTGCACAGTCGATTGCATCATCTGTTCAGAATCAGGTGCTGTCTTTGGCGTCTGGGCGTATGTCCGGCGGTGTAGCGATGGGACGTGCCGGTGGTGATACGGCCCAGGAAAATGGTTTCTGGATGCATGGTTTGTTTAACAAATCAAAATTGGACGATCAATTCCATGGGTATACACGTGGTGTCGCATTTGGTATGGATACAGTAATTGATGGCAAATACACATTGGGTGGTGGTTTGGCGTTCAATAATTCTGATGTTCATTCTGATGGTCGTGGACATACAGATATCGACAGCAAGACATTGTTTGTCTATGGTCAGTATAAACCAAATAAATGGTTCGCAAATTTGGCGCTGACATATACTATGTCTGAATATGATGAAGAAACAAACATTTTAAACACAAAAATTAATGATGTGTATGACGTTGATTCATATGGTGCACAAATCATGACAGGTTATGATTTTGCAACAGGTATTACAACCGATGCTGGTTTACGTTATCTGCATATTGCCCAGGATGAATACACCAAAGAAACAGGCGCCAAGGTTGCAGCAGTAGATACAGATTTGTTGACAGCTGTTGCAGGTCTGAAATATGCGTTCGCAATTGAAAATGATTGGGCTGTAAAACTGCAACCAGAATTGCGTGCAGCATTGACATATGACCTGATTAGCGAAGCTGATGCCGCTGTTGTTGATATGCCAGGGGTTGCATCATATAAGGTCGCGGGTGAACAGATGAACCGTTTGGGCGGTGAATTTGGTATCGGTTTGACTGCAGACTATAAAGGTTTGAAAGTCACATTGATGTATGATTTGGATCTGCACAAGGATTATACATCACAGACTGGTATGTTGAAATTCCGCAGTCAGTTCTAAAAAAAAAGTGCGAAATAAGAATCCCCGCCGATTGGCGGGGATTTTTTATTTGTCACAATTTTTTTTGTTGCAGTCGGCTTTTTTATCGCACATATCGTTATTCATATTAGAACAGTTTTTGCATTTACAGCCTTTGTTTTCTGTTTTTGACATTTTGTTTCCTTTTGTTGTTTATGTTTATTTGATTTAGTCCGGACGTATTAATAATATATTGCCATGGGGTGCCAGGACAATACGTGCCTTTTCCTAAAAAAAGTATTTGTATTTTTTTAAAGGCTGAATTATTATGTCTGGCGTTGTCGGGGTGTAGCTCAGCCTGGTAGAGTACTTGCATGGGGTGCAAGGGGTCGCAGGTTCGAATCCTGTCACCCCGACCATAAGAATTTAAACGGGCAAATGGCCCGTTTTTTATATGTTTGACATTCGATAAAACATGGTGTATTTTTTGTATGAAAAAATAATTTGTCAAGCGCTTAGGGTTAAAAATGGTAAAAAGTGAATATTTAAATCCAGAGTTTATGTATAAATTTATAAATTCTTGGTGTAAAGCTGATAATTGGATATTGTATGATTTTACGTTTGGTAAGTTAAAGTACAAAGGGCGTATCAGACCATTGGTCTTTAGAAATCGTCACGGATATAATATGGTGTACAGATTTAAAATCTATAAGTTGCCAGATGGTGTCAGTATGCCTGCCTGTGTGCGTGACCAAGATTTAGAAGAAAAGTTAGATTGGCGTGATGTTTATTTTGATATAATGAACGAAACGCTTGTGGAACATGATGACAGGGTTTTGTCTTTTTATGAATTTCCAGAGTCCTTTAAATTGGAAGATCGACAATTTAATGCGGTCTATCACAACTCAAACGTTTTAACCTCTTGTTATGGTGGTGCACGTAATTGTAAAACTTTGCGGGATTATATGCAGACTATGGGTATAAAAGCACAAAACTTGTTTGATATAAACAGTTTGCTTTGTAATATTCTTCCAAAAAAACAACAGGAATTGTTTCCTTTGCGTTTCTTTTTTAAGTCGGGGCAGGATGCAACAAAAAATATTAGAAATATTTTGAATGCCTTGCATGACTGCAAAGATTTTATTCGGTTGGAACGTGAATGGTCTGTCTATGTAATTCATAAGCAGGATAAGGACTTTTTCAGATTACCTATTCATAATCCAGAAATTCCAATTTGTTATGTTGATGATACGGCAGATAATGTTGGTGCGACAACACAGGATTTGTTCGCAAAGTCGTCTTTTAATGCTGCGTTGAATATTAATGATTATTTTAAAAAATTATCTAAATATGGGCAAAGATGATTTAGGTGTGGTCGTTTAGATGATTAAAAATGGTGATTTGTTTACAGTTAATGATTTAAAAGATTCTGTGCATCAGGTTACGGATGTTGACTGGCGTTGTATTAAGAACGCACGGATGTCACCCCAGGAATATGCAAATAAAAATATCGAGTTGTATCAAGATATAAAATCCAGCGCAGTTGTTTTGGATAATAGTTTGCGTGACGCAGGATTCCGTACAACATATAAATTTTCATATAATTATAATATTCCAGGGTTAACCAGCGATGAAATTGTTAATGATGCATATAAATTAGAATTTATCTATAAGATTGCATGTCAATATATTCAACAGAAAAATCGATTCCCCGGTGCCACGATTTTTGATAATGCAGCACGTGTGTCTTATTATTATGCGCAATATATTTGGGCGGCGAATCCGTCTGTTCGATTTGATTATCCAGAAAGACTTGAAATATATCGCGATTGGGGACGTGTTTTATGTTTTTTGTTGGGGGTTGGTTTTAAATTTCATCCGTGTGATGTATACGAATTCGTAATTCGATTTAATAATTCAAATTTAAACGCAACAGAATTACAGGCAGAACGTCGAAAACAACAGGCTTTCAAGGACTGGTGTGCGTGTCGGGGTGTTGATACCGGATGTTTAGTTTTGTCTGATGCGCATCGTGATAAATTGCGCAAAATTATAAATAAAACTGATGTGCCGTATTTTTTGCAATTGTTGTCGGTGCCATTTAAAAAGCGTTAGTTTTCGGGTTGCGTGGGTGCGCAATTTTCAGAGATTAAATCATTAATATGTATTTTCATGGCGTATGCGCGCGCAGCAGGTACGGCGCATGGATCACAATCTTGTCTGATTTGACCGGCGTGGCATGTGAATGCAATGTCTTCGCATATACCGTAAGTTTGGCTTTTAAATGGTTGATTAAGGTAGTTTGTGGCAATTACCCAGTATTTTTCGGGAACTGCACGTGGGTTTAGTGTCCACATTTGTGTAACGATTTCGTTTACGCGTTGGACGCAGGGATCGCTGTTTTTTACATGAATTATGTTTTGCGATATGTTATTGGATGGTGTGTTGTTATTTCTGGTTATCATTATCCATGCGATTATTGATATACACAAACCTGTAACCAGAAATAATAAAATGTAATGTGCAATTGTAAATGCGCTGGTGTTCTGTTTGAATTTCTTTTCGACTTTTTTTGCCATGATTTTGCCTTTTGGGTGTTGGTTAGATTTTAGCATGTGTATGGGGTAAAAAATATGGTTTTATATTCCCAGATTTTATTGATTTTTTTTTGTTATTGATTTAGACTGATTGCAACAGAATCAAAAGGAGGATGCCATGTTTATAACTGAAAAATTAAAGACATTCTCGTGGGTTAATGTTGGAAACCCTGATCATGAAGATTTTGAAAAATTGCAGAATGAATATAAAATTGATGAAGATACGATATCTGATATTTTGGATCCAGATGAACAGCCGCGCCTGGAAATCGAAGATGATTACAAGGTTATAATTGTACGTTTCCCAATTATTAATCGCGAATCGGATACGTTGTGGCATACAGAACCGTTGTCTATTATTTATTCTGCGAATCGGGTTATTACGGTTTGTCGTAAAAGATGTGATTTGTTGGACAGAATAAAAAAATCTGAAAAGACGTCGCGTGAAGAATTTATCTTGAATATTATCTATTATATTGCGGAATCTTATCTGCGAATGTTAAAGGAATTGAATAAGCGTGTTGTTGCATCAAAACATGTGTTGTTGGAACGTATTCGTAAGAAAGAATTAATGGATTTGTTAGAAGTAGAAAACAGTTATACATTATATATGGCAGGTATTCGTGGTAATGTGGCAGTGCTAGATAAATTGGAAAAAGTACGTGGATTTGTAAAGACTGATGATGCACAAGAATTGGCTGAGGATGCACGGATTGAGTTGGCGCAGGCAACCGAAGTTGTGACATCATATAGTAAAATGTTGAAATCTATTAAGGAGACGTTCGAAAGTGTTATTAATATGGACTCAAATACGAACATTAATCGTTTGACCATGTGGAATATTATCTTGGTCGTGCCAACAGTGATAGTCGGATATTATGGAATGAATGTAGATTTGCCATTCGCAGAACATCAAGACGTCGCAACAGCAATATTTATATTTATTATGGTATTGTTGTTGGGGTTTGCGTTGTTTGGTTTGATACGTCGCAGGATTGTTTAAAAAAAACGCCCGTTTGGGCGCTTTTTATTTTGTTTTTTGTTTTGAAAATGCGTTGTTGATTTTATCGATACAATTAAAAAAAACATCGATTATGCAATATTCGTTCAGGCGTTCTTCTTCGCGAATGCGTGCATATTCTTGTTTTTCTTCGGCATATTTTTTTAAACGTTCTTTCATTGTTGTGCCAGGAATATTAATGTTTGGGTCAGTTATTATTGGTCGTTTGTATTTTGACATAATTTTTCCTTAATTTATACTACTTCGGTTACTGCACGCAGTGCGCCATCGCGTGATAATTGTACAACACGAATTTTCTTTTTCATTTCGTTTATTAAATCTGTGCGGTCATATGCCGGTTGGGTATGCAAAATGCGATCTGCAAATGCGGCATAGGCGGCTTCTGCACTTTCGGCGTGGATTGTTGTATAGAAATGATCGTGACCAGTTCCTAACATTTCCCACAAAATTGCCGCGTTGTCGGTTGATATTTCGCCCCCAATAATAACGTCGGGTGTCATGCGTACAACCAAATCCAGCAGGCGTGCGTAGTTAAAGTTATTAGACTGTTCCGTTCGTGACAGTATAAAGTGAACCCGATTCGCCTGGGGAACACGGATTTCGCGTGCGTCTTCGACAGTTATAACACGACTGTTTTTGTTAATCAATGTTAACATGTGATTTAAAAATGTTGTTTTCCCCGTAGCGGTTGCACCTGATATTAAAATCGGACTGCCGTCACTGATGGCTGTCATTAATCGGTCGTATGGATCGTCAGGGCGAATGTTTTCGCGTGGCTTTACCTTTAATAATTCTTGACCACGTTTCAGGTGATAGTTTTCAAAGCTGGTATCATGGGCGCCACCACCACGAATGTTTAATGCTACACCACCGGTTATATCACGTTCGTCATATTGAACATTTGGACCAGCAATTGCAGTAAAGCGGTGATTGCCCGGCAGGGTAGCGTATACTACTGGTGTCCCATGAATTGGATCAAATGGGCGTTCGTAGATATTTGCGACAGTATGTATCAGGTCAATCAGGTATTGTTTGCTTAATACTTCTGCCTGGTATGATACCCATGGTACGCGTGCACCGTGCAGGCGCATCCATACTTCACCGGCGTGGTTAATTGCAATTTCTTCTACAAACGATGGTTTGTAAAATTCTTCCAGTGGTTTTAGTAAAGATTCAAGAACTATGTTTGACATTAAGGTAATTTTACCATAAATCGTGACTTGAATCAAAAAGGTTTATTTGTTAAAATCAAAAAAAAGAGAGAAAAAGATATGAAAAAATCGTTTTTGTTTATGCTGTTGGGTGTTTTGGTTCTGGCAGGTTGTACCGGGATGGATGCACCATATAATGTCCAGGATTTTGCCCAAGGTGGTGAAGATGCACCATTGTATAATGAACGCACCAGTTCTTTTATGCAGTCTGATAATCAATATGCAAATATCGATTCGTATAAGCCAAAGACAGCCGAAGAAAAAGAAAGAAATTCAAATCGTTGGAACACTTCCCGTATGGAAACCCGTTGGCAGGAATACAAAGGTGCAATGGTTCGTGTCCAGATTTTGTTGGGAAATACTGATTTAAGAGAAATGCGTTTGCGCTTGATGCAAAATGCAGATGGTATGGATATTGATGGCGATTCGCGGACTGTTTTGGCGGCGGTTGCAGATTATGAAATGAAACGTGTTTGTGGACGTAATGCTGACAGTATTGTGATGGTGTATGATCAGCCGTCGTTTGATGCAATGCGTCCAACACCATATTTTGATTACAGAATAGAGGCTGAAGGTGCAACTATGCGCGAATATGGTTTCAGATGTGTTTACAATAATTAACATAAGCAAAAGGAAAGAAAAATGAAAAAATTGGCATCAGTTATGGGGGTATTAGCAATGTTGGGATTGGCAGGTTGTGGTGAAAAAACACCAGTTGCAGAAAATGGTGATACGGTTGTAATTAATTTTGCGGGCTTCTTGGATGGGGTTCAGTTCCCAGGTGGTACAGCAGAGAACTTTCCATTGAAATTGGGCAGCGGTCAGTTCGTCCCAGGTTTTGAAGACCAGGTTATTGGTATGAGTGAAGGTGAAGAACGTGATATCAATATTACATTCCCAACAGAATATGTTCCTGATTTGGCAGGAAAATCTGTTGTGTTCAAGGTAAAGGTTGTTGATATCTTGGAAAAATAATTTGGATTTACACAGATTTACGCCCCAGTCGGGGCGTTTTTTGTTTGCTGTATTTAAAAAATACTTGATTTTTGTTGAAAAAACGTCATAATTTGTGGCGTTCCTGCTGATGGCATGGGGTCATCGGCTGATAAACCATAGGAAAATAAAAATGGCTTACTATGACAGTGTACTGGTTTTCCGCCAGGACTTGACTGAACCGCAGGTGAAAGAAAAAGCGGCGAAGTTTGCAGAAATCATCAAAGAATTGGGTGGTGATGTTAAAGCAACAGAATTCTGGGGCTTGAAGAATTTGGCATATATCATCCGTAAAAATCGCAAGGCACACTATGTTATGTTAAACATTGAATTGCCTGGCAGTCAAATCACAGAATTGGAACGTCGTTCACGCATTGACGAAGACGTTATCCGTTTCTTGAACGTTCGTGTTGATGAATTGTCATCTACACCTTCTATCATGATGAAAAAGAATACAGAGGAGGCAGAATAATGGCAGTTCGTGCAGCAATTTATCGTAAAAAATCAAACCCATTAAAGGGCAAGGTTATTGATTATAAAGATGTTAAGACTTTGTCACATTATATCACAGAACGTGGTAAAATTGTGCCAAGTCGTATCAGTGGTGTTTCCCAGAAAGATCAGCGCGCATTAGCAACTGCTATTAAACGTGCACGTCATTTGGGATTGATGCCATTCGTTCGCAACAATCTGGGCTAAAAATAAATTCTGTGGTTGTTGGTTGTGTTTGTTGGTTCTTATGTAGCATTTGTACACGGCGAACCATCAAACACTTCCCATCACTGCACATAATTTATTTTTAATTACATCCATATAGATATTTGGGATTTTCCCTAACTTATAAAAACTAAGGACAGATAAAATGAAAGTTATTTTAACAGAAAAAATTACAAAGCTGGGTAATATCGGTGATGCAGTAGAAGTTAAAACAGGTTATGCACGTAATTACCTGTTGCCAAACTGCAAGGCAATGCGTTTCACACGTGAAAATGTTGCATTGTTCGAAGCGAAAAAGGCAGAATTGACTGCGCGTCAGGAAGCTGCTAAGAAATCAGCAGAATCAAATGTTGATGCAGTTAAAAATGCAAAACTGTATATGATTCGCCAGGCGGGTGATACAGGCCAATTGTATGGTTCTGTTTCAACACGTGATATTGCACGTATGTTGAAAGAAGTTGCAAATGTTTCTGTTGAATCTGCACAGGTTATGTTGGGTGCGCCAATTAAAACAGTTGGTGTTTTCGAAACACAGATTGCATTGCATCCAGATGTTATTGTCCCTGTGAAGATTTATGTTGCACAGTCACAAGACGAAATCGAAGCATTGGTTGCAGGTAAATCTTTGACATTCGGTACCAAAAAGGTAGAAGAAGTTGAAGAAGCACCAGTTGCTGAAGCAGCAGAAGAAAAAGCAGAAGAAGTTGTTGCAGAAGCAGCGGCGACAGATGCAGAATAATTTTTCTGTGATGAAAATAAGAACATCCCCCTTTGTTATGGGGATGTTTTTTTATTGTGTGTTTGGATTTGTGTATAAAAAAAATCCCCAGTTGGGGGATTTTTTTAGAATGGAATGTCGTCGCCAATGTCTGCCACAGATATTTCTTCGCGTGGGGCAGATGATGGGGCCGCGGCCGTATATTCAGAACCGGCACCATCCATTGTTTTTGCGCCTGACAAAATTACCATTTGGCCACCAAATGGATTCAGGACAACTTCGGTCGTAAATACGTCTGCGCCACTTTGGTTTTGCCATTTGCGTGTGCGCAGTGAACCTTCTAGGTATAATTTTGTTCCTTTTTGCAACATGCGTTCGGCAACATCAACTAAATTTGGGTTGAAAATTACAACGCGATGCCATTCTGTTTGTTCTTTTTGTTCGCCAGTTGCGCGGTCGCGCCATCTGTCAGATGTTGCCAGGGAAAAACTTACTACTTTCTGACCACTGCCCATTGTACGAACCTGGGGTTCTTGGCCAATATTGCCGACCAAGATGACTTTATTGATGCTTCCTGCCATGTCACTTCCTTTTTTTGTTTTAATTATCTATGACTGATTTGACCAATAAAGATATAAAAAAGCAAGGTGTTTTTATCGTGTTTTTGTTAAAAAATTGTTTTGATGCGTGTGATTGCATAAATTTCATCGCGTCCGTATGGGTTATCTACGAATCCAGCGGTTATAAATTTGTATGATGCATTATATTCAATCGCAGGTGTGTCGACCAGGTTAATTTTATGATTAGCATATGTGTATTCACCATTAGTGCGACGACCGGTCGGTATATTCAGGTACATGTTGCCGGATATAATTGTTTCTGGGGTGCCAATTGATATGCTGAAATCATCAATTTTTGCGCCAAATTTTACAGATGCGGTTGTTATGCGTGAAAATCCGTCAATCATGGATTCTGCTGTTGGTGTTGGTCTTGTAAAACCGATGGACGCTTTTTGAAATAGTGTTGTGTCGCCCATTTTGAATTTGTTGTTAAAGCCAATAAATGTTGTTAACTGTTTTTCAGTTGTTCCCATGAACCCGTTTCCATGCATCAGGTTTGAATTACGAAAACCAAATTCTATATTGGCAAAGTTGGCACTGATTGTGTTGTTTGCTGTTAGGTGATCGTATCCAACGCTGCGATTTTTGATGCTGATATTATCATTCATTCGTGTTTTGAATGCACGACCAAAACTATCGATAAATGCAAAGTTGATGTTTTCTGATTTGATTTTGTGTCCGATTGGACCGCTGATGTGCGCGGTGCGCAGTGAAACGGTTTCTCCGCTGGCCAATGGTACCAATGTTGTGCCAACAGGACGCGTGGCACGTTCCAGATCCAGCATTCCATGACCATATACCTCATCAATGCCAGCAACGCCCAGATCGCGTGCTGTTTCAAATAATAATTCTGTGATTTCATTGGACTTCATGTATGGAAATGCTTCGCGAATAACTGCGATGGCAGCAGATACAATCGGGGCAGCAAAACTGGTGCCGTCCAGTGGGCTGTTTGTTTTTGGGGAGTCTAGTGCAACGCCTGGTGCAGTTATGCAATAATTTTTTGTGATGCCACATTGATTACTAAATTCTGCCAAGGCTTCTTTTTCACTGTCCCAGGCAACTACATTCACAAAGTGACCTTGTAATTCATTAAAGTGTAATGGCAGGGCAGCCAATGCGTTTGATTCGGAATTGTATCCATTGCCGGCCGCCCATACAAATATTGCGTCGTTATCTGATGCGGCGTGCGTTAATGAATTAATAAAATTTTGACTGGTTATATTTATCAGGTGCTGACGATTACGAATCTGTGTTGCAGATACATTTGTAATTTCCCAACTAAAATTATATATGTTGGCGTTTGATGATGTGGCGGTTCTTATTATGTCACCAATCTGATTAAAAGAATAGAATTTTTCGCCGTATTCTGCAACCTGATATGACGTGACGGATGCATTTGGTGCAATCAGGCCAGATGCTAAATACGCAACATTGCCACCATGCCATGTGTTGCGTCCAAAATCAAAAACAGCAATATTAGAATTGGCGCCGGTATATCCGCGTGCCAATGAATATGCCACACGTATGTCGTTGTACTGGCTAGTGTTTCGGATGTATTCAGAATTTGAAAATGCTGATTCTAGTGCGGCTGAATCAACGTCGCCACCAACCATTTTATTGTCTGTTGCCATGGTGGGCATCGTGGTGTGCGAAGTGTTGTTGTCAGAAGATGTTAATCCCAATATGGCCGCCGTGCCACCAATCAACGCAAGTGCACCACCGGTAACAGCGGCAGTGGTACCAAAAGATAATTTATTTTCTGGTGTTGTTTTATGGTTGATACATTTGTCCGGGTTATAGCGACGGTAAATTTCACTGTCGCAGTCATTTGCCAAGACAGGCATGGCCAATGTCAGGCCACATAAAATGAATGATAAAAATCTGGTCTTGGACTTCATTTAACCTCGTGTCTTGTTCGGTGCACTACACGTACACTATAAATATAGTACAAATGAACTCTTTGTCAATGTTTTTGCTAATGAAAGGTTAGATTGATTTAGAGATAAAAAATAACTATACTTGCAGGGTATGAAGATAGAAACCGTCGGTATTTTAATCGCATTAAGACCGTTTAATGAACGGGACTGTGTCGCACGGATTTTTACCCCAGATAGTGGTGTGTTGGTTGGCATGTTGCGTGGGGCGTTGGTGGCAAAAAATAATCGCCCGATGGTTGGGCAATACGGTTCGGTTACGTGGGGTGCACGCTTAGAATCTCAATTGGGCCTTTTTCATTGGGAGGTGGAAAAAAATCTTGCAGGGGCAATGATGATGAATGCAAAATCTTTGTTGGCAATGAATGCGGCGTTTGATATTTTGACCGCTTTATTGCCAGAGCGTGAAGTGTATCAAAATTTGTATGCAGAAACGTTGGTTTTATTACACCGGTTAAGCGATGGAGATTTTAATTCATATCTGGAATGGGAAATCGCATTGTTGCGTGAATTAGGATATGCGCTGGATTTATCTGTGTGTGCGGGATGTGGTTCCAAGAATGATTTGCTGTATGTGTCGCCGCGTACGGGGAGGGCTGTGTGTGCGGCTTGTGCAGTGCCGTATGTGGATAAATTGTATAAGTTGCCATTAGGGCCAGCAGTGACAGCCCGATTTTTAGAAAGCGTTTGTGTGGGGCAGGGGGTTCAATTCCCAATCGGACGAAAAATGTTAAATTTTGATTGAGTTTTGCACATTTATTCCTTGCGATTTTTTTTTAATTTGCTATTGTAAATCTCGTTCAACATAACAAGGAGAAAAAATCATGACTTGGACAATTTTGGTACTGGTATTAGGTATCGCGTTGTATATGTTTGGTGGCATGATGCTGAAGCATGATGCAAAAAAACAGGCAGCGGGTGCAAAGTTGGTAAAAAAAGCAATAAAAGTTATTGCTATTATTATGGTAGCAGGCAGTGTTTGCCGTTTGTATATGCCATATTATTTGACAAGTGTTAATCCTGCAATCATCCAGGAGATGGTTGAATCTATGCAGGAACAGTTGAATGAACAGAAGAATAAAGCTGTTCGTGAATATGTTCGCAACCATGCAGATGAAATGATTGCAAATGCGCCGGTTTTGGGTAACCCAGAAGCAAAGAAAACAATCTATGTTTGGACAGCGGCTTCTTGTGGTTATTGCCGTCGTGTACATGGTGAATTGGATTCTGTTTTGGCAGAACGTGATGATGTTCGCGTAGTTATGAAAAACTTTTCAATTCATGGTGTAATGTCTGATGGTCCAGCACGTGCAATGATTGCTGCAAAGATTCAGGACCCAGCCAAGGCAGCGAAATTCGCAGACATTGTTATGACACGTGAATATCGTCCAGAAGGCAAAATTGAAGATCAGGATAAATTGGCAGCAGCTATTGAAAAAAATCTGATGAAATTTGCAGAAGAAGCTGGTCTGGATACTGCAAAGTTGAAAGAAGATATGAAGGGATCTGTTGTTGCAGCTGAATTGGTAAATGTTCGTGAATTGGCGAATCGTTTCGAAATTACAGGTACTCCATTCTTGATTATCGGTGAAGAAGCGTTCCCAGGCGCAATTCCAGCCGCACAAATCAAGGCAGCGTTGGATAAATAATTTGGCTGTGATTCTAAATGAAAGAAACGCCCAAGTGGGCGTTTCTTTTTATTTTATGTGTTGTATTAATTTTTGAAAAAATTTTTTCTTTTGTTTGTATGCAATTTCTTCTGCGTAATCAATACTGATATCTTTATAAACAGGTCTGTTTTGTATCGCATTTATTCTGTCAAATGTTATGTTTATGCAATAATCAGAAATAGGTTGATTATTGCTTATTGCATTGTATATGCGTTTGCAACGATATTCTTCAATTGCATAAAATCCAGGTGTGTGTTCGTTATTCATAGTCGCTGATTTTATATTAAAAAAACTATTTGTCAAATATTGTATTTTAGTTGTTTTTATCTATATATATGATAAATTCGCGAATCGGGTTTTAATATGGTATAATTTCACAGATACTAAAAGGATTTTTATTATGGCACTGATACCAATGGTTATAGAAGAATCGCCACGTGGTGAACGTTCATTTGATATTTATTCACGTTTGTTGCGCGACAGAATTATTATGGTTAATGGTCAGATTGAACCAACAATGGCAAACAGTATTGTGGCACAATTGTTGTTCTTGGAATCTGAAAACCCAAATGCTGATATTTCAATGTATATTAATTCCCCGGGTGGTGATGTTTCAGCGGGTTGGGCAATTATGGATACAATGCAGTATATCAAGGCACCTGTTTCAACAATTGGTATGGGATTGGTTGCATCAATGGGGTCTGTGTTGTTGGCGGCTGGTGAAAAAGGAAAACGCTTCGTTTTGCCAAATACTCAAATTATGATTCATCAACCATTGGCTGGGGCCGAGGGGCAAATTACTGATATGGAAATTCGTTTAACGCAATATCAGAAAAATAAAAAAACATTAATCAAACAGATGTCGGAATTTACAGGTAAAAAAGAAAAAGAATTGTTTGATGCAATGGAGCGTGATAATTGGATGTGTCCGTGCGAGGCCAAAGATTTTGGCCTGATTGATGGTATTTTGGAACGTAAATGCAATTAATTATCCAATGTTGAGGATGTGATATGAGTGATGATAAAACACCAAATACAGAAAATAATAATCAGCAGTTTTGCAGTTTTTGTGGCAAGGCTGTATATGAAGTAAAGAAATTGGTCAGTGGACGTAATGTTTGTATTTGTGACGAATGTATCAATCTGTGTAATGATATTATGGCGGATGATAATCGTCGCGAGGTTAGCAAAGATGCAGCAAAATTACCAACGCCATCACAAATTTACAATTTCTTGAATGAATATATTATTGGACAGGACACGGCAAAGCGTACCCTGGCGGTGGCGGTTTATAATCACTATAAGCGTCATAATGTCGCGGTAAATTCAAATGTTGAAATACAGAAGTCTAATGTTTTGTTGATCGGATCGACTGGTACCGGTAAGACATTATTTGCACAAACATTGGCGCGTATTTTAGATGTACCGTTTGCAATTGCAGATGCAACCACTTTGACCGAGGCTGGATACGTTGGCGATGATGTTGAAAGTGTTCTGACACGATTGTTACAGAATGCGAATTTTGATGTTGAGCGCGCCGGACGTGGAATTATTTATATTGATGAAATTGATAAGATTTCACGTAAATCTGAAAATCCGTCTTTAACACGTGATGTTTCAGGTGAAGGGGTTCAGCAGGCATTATTGAAATTAATTGAAGGCACAGTTGCAAATGTCCCAGCAGGTGGGGCAGGTCGCAAACATCCGGGCGAGGCAACAGTACAATTGGATACCAGCAAGATTTTATTTATTTGTGGTGGGGCATTCGATGGTTTGAGCAAGATTATCGGTAATCGCACCAGTGAAAGACGCGGTATTGGTTTTGGGGCCTATGTTGAATCCAAGGAAGAACGTAACGCAAAGAATTTCTTGAAAGATGTTGAACCAGAAGATTTGGTGAAGTTCGGTATCATTCCAGAATTAATTGGTCGTTTGCCAGTAATTACAACACTGGATGCGTTGGATGAAGATGCGTTGGTCAAAATTTTGACGGAACCAAAGAATGCAATTGTAAAGCAGTTTGCTGCAATGATGGAAATGGATGATGTGAAATTAAATATCACAGAAGATGGATTGCGTGAAATTGCGAAAATGGCGGTTGCGCGCAAAACAGGGGCACGTGGATTGCGCAGCATTTTGGAAAAAATTCTGATGCAACCTATGTTTGATGCACCGGACAAGGAAGATTTGGCAGAGATTATAATTGATGCAGATGTTGTATTAGGGAATAAAGCACCAATTGAGGTGTTGAAGGATGCAAAGAAGGCCGCATAAAATAAACCGCCCATTTGGGCGGTTATAATTTTGATTAATTTCCTGGTTATTTTTTTTGATTAATGTATTATGATATTTGTATATAAAAAAATAAGGAGAATGATATGAAAAAATTATCTTGTTTTATGTTATTGGGTGTTTTGTTTGCAGATGCGGCAATTGCGGATTTTGTTGAGCCAGCCCCAGTGGAAAAACAGGTAGTTGCAGAAACTGCTGTAAATACCAAAGGTGGTTTTGTCGGTGGAAATGAAACAATTGTTACAGTCAAACAAGTAAATGAAATGCGTGATGATGTGCCAGTTGTTGTTCAGGGGCACATTGTTCAGCGTATGGGCCATGAAAAATATTTGTTTGAAGACGCAACAGGATCAATTACGGTTGAGATTGATGATGACGAATGGCGTGGCCAGACGATTATGCCGACAGATTCAGTGAAATTGTATGGCGAGGTTGATCGTGGAATCTTTAAAACAGAAATAGATGTGGATCGTGTTGAAAAAATATAGAAATAATCCCCACGATGGTGGGGATTTTTAATAAATATTATATTTAATAATAATAGTTGACAAAACAATAAAAATGTATTAATGTTGTGCTGACAAATAAAAAAGGATTTAATTATGTCAGTATGTGATATTTGTGCACATTGTGATAAACTACAGGGTAGAAAGTGCACTTTTTCTGGTAATTGTGTGGTTAATACATACAATTTGCGTGGCAATGGTACATTGGAAGCATTTATTAATCCAAAGACCGAAGAGTTTTATACAGAAGAAGCAGTTGCAGCAGATGATGTTGTGATTGATTCTAACTTTAATCCATTCCAGCGTGGTAATGGATGTATGTTGGCGGATTTGATTAAGACACGCTAAATTTAAATTGTATTTATTTAAATTCCCCTGTACAGGGGAATTTTTCTATATTATCCTGGATAGCTGGACTTTTAAAAGGAATATAAAAATTATGTCTAATGATTTTAGGTTTGATAAAGATTTTTCTAGGTCTGTTTCAAATGTGCTAAATAATACGCAAGATTATGATCTTGATTTGCAATTTTATATGACAAATCATTGTAATTTGTCGTGCCCAGGCTGTTATATGCATGCAAATCCGAAGTTGTCACGTAATATTATTACATCAGGAGATGTGGATTTTTATTTAAATGAATTTTCTACTGTGCCTGGATTCTATGAAACAGTGGTTTTTACTGGTGGCGAGATTTTTAATGAGGCACTGATAAATCTGGAAGGAAGTGCGCATAATGTTTTAGATCGTGGATGGCATTTGCAGTTGAAAACAAATGGTTCATGGGTTGCAAAGCCAGAATTACGTAATTCTGTACTGCGTATGTTAGATCGATTACAACCAGGACGTGGTATGTTGGCCAGCCAAGAAGAAATGGAAAAATTTTTGTCATGCTTTCCAAAAAGATTTCTAAGGTTATTGGGGCGTGATAATGTGAAAAAATTATTGTTTAAATTTATGCCAACTGCATCTTTATTGGATTTGGCGGTATCCGTTGATGATAAATTGCATCCTGTGCAATCAGCGGATTGGTTTGCAGATATTGCAAATATGCTGTCGTATGATAAGGATTTGAGAAATAAAATAAATTTAAAAACGTTTACTTTATATGATTCTTATGATTTTTTTGTAAACCATGTCTTAAAAAATCCAAAGATTAAATCAGCGGTTAAGAATGTTAAATCACATCCAGAATCGGGTTGTATGACATATACCGTTAACGGTAAAATGGTTGAATCTTTCTTTGGCGATTTTGTTGATACTGCCAAAGTACCCGAATTTAAAAAGATATCTGAATTTGTTTTGCCATCAGTTGATGGTGATACAAAGGGACGATTGGTGTACTGTTTCCATCCAGATAGAACGGTTGGTTTGGATTCGTGTTATTTGGAAACGGTTGGGCGCGTGCCATATATTGATGAAAATGGAAAGCGCAAGACGTTCGCACAAATAAACGAAGATATTCAGAAAAAATTGATTCAGGATTATCATCAGGCAACAAAATAATTTGTTGCGTTCCCTTGCATAGCACGCGTTTGCGTGCTATTATTTTTTTGATAAAAAAGGTGTGTTTTATGCAGAACGAATTATTACAGGAATTACAGGCACGTGGCTTTATTAATCAGACATCAAATATTGACGGTTTGAATGATGCATTGAATGCAGGGAAAATTACGGCGTATTTGGGGTCTGACCCAACGGCAGATTCATTACATGTTGGGCATTTGGTACCGGTTATGATGATGCGTTGGCTGCAGAAATATGGACATAAACCAATCACATTGGTGGGGGGCGCAACAGGACGTATTGGTGATCCGTCTGGGCGCGATTCAGGACGACCAATGATGACTGAAGAGATATTGGCAAAAAATGTTGCGGGGTTGAAAAAGTCTTTCTCGAAATTCTTTAAGTTTGGTGATGGGGAATCTGATGCGGTTATGGTGGATAATTATGATTGGATGAAGAATTACAGTCATTTGGATTTCCTGCGTGATTTCGGGACTGATTTTACTGTTCCGCGTATGCTGTCAATGGATTCGGTAAAGCGCAGATTGGATAATGGAATGACGTTCTTGGAATTTAATTATATGACATTCCAGGCAGTTGATTTTTTAACCCTGTATCGTGAACATAATTGTATTTTGCAGACATGTGGTGCAGACCAGTGGGGAAATGCAATCATGGGAATCGAATTAATTCGTAAAAAATTAGGCAAGGAAGCGTTTGTTTTGTCAACGTCTTTGATTACAGATGCGAATGGTAATAAAATTGGAAAGTCTGCCGGTAATGCTGTGTGGGTGAATGAAGATAAGACAACGCCGTATGAATACTATCAGTATTTCCGCAATATCCCAGATGATTTAGTAGAAAAATTTTTGAAAATCTTTACTGAAATCCCATTGGATGAAATTGCACGTTTGTCTGCGTTGCAGGGGGCGGAATTAAATCAGGCTAAAAAAGTGTTGGCTTTTGCGGCAACAGAAATTGCACATGGACATGATGCCGCTGTTGCAGCCGAAGAAGCGGCAAACGCGTTGTTCGCAGGTGGGGCGAATATGGATAATGTGCCAAGTACAGAAATTGAAATGTTGGGTGAAATGCCGATTTTGGATTTCTTGGTCGCAACGGGATTGTTCCCATCAAAGTCTGAGGCACGTCGTATGGTAGAACAGGGTGGAATCCAGATTGATGGTAATAAAATTACAGATGTACGTCATGTTGTCGTGGCTGCAGATGAATTTATGGTGCAAAAAGGCAAAAAGACTTTCTTGAAAGTTAAAAAGAAATAATGAAGAAGATTCAGGCGATTTTTTCTTTGTTATTTATCGTTGGAACCCCTGTTCTTGGGGCCAGCGAGTTGTCCAAGATTAATGCACAAATAAAGCAGACAGAACAACAAAACAAAAAATTAGAACAGCAGGTTAAAACATCTGATCGCGAAGTGTCGCGTACCAAAAAAGATTTGGTTCAGGCGGCAGACAGGGTTAGTTCCCTGGAAGAACAGCGTGCAGAAATGGCCAAGAAAATTGAAGAACTGGATGCGAAACGTGATGCAATAAATCGTGAAATGGATGCGAATCGGGGGCGCGTCGCGGATGCGGCTGCCAGTATTTTGTTTGTAGCATCACATCCCAGTTTCGATTCGGAGAGTATGCGTGAATATGTCTTGACATCGGCGATTTTATCAGGGGTTGCAGACAGATTAGACGAAGATATTGAACGCGCCCAGCAGCAAATTAAGGATTTAGAAAAAATCCGTGAACAGCGTGCTATTGAAAAAGAAAAATTGGACAGAACTGCGAAAAAATATGCAAAACAAAAAACAGAATTGGATAAATTGCTGAAAACACGCAGTGCGCAGAACGAAAAATTGAAAAGTCAACATTCTGCATTACAGAAAAAATTACGTGATTTATCAGCCAAGGCAAAAAGTATTTCGGAATTGTCTGCGGGTGTTGGCAGTTCTGAAATGTCAGCAGATGCGCATTTTTCACGTCGAAAATTGAACCTGCCGGTGCGTGGGCGTGTGGTTGTGCGATTCGCAGAAAAGACTGCGTTGGGATTAAAGTCAGACGGATGGCGTGTTCGTACGCGTGGTGACGCATTGGTTATGGCACCGGCAGATGGGGTTGTTAAATTTGCCGACAGTTTCCGTGGTTTTGGACGCGTGGTTATTATGTCGCATAAGAATGGTTATAATACCGTTATGACAAATTTGGGTAATATTGATGTTATGCTGGGGCAAGAGGTTTTAGCCGGTGAACCAATTGGGCGTATGAATCCTGATAAACCGGAAATGTATCTGGAAGTGCGCCGCGGAAACAAGGCTGTTGACCCCGCACGATTGTTCAAAGAAGATTAAAAAAACGCCATATGGGCGTTTTTTATTTTCCCCATATTGGTGCAATGACGTATTCTGCAACCAATGGAACAGACAGTTTAACAATGGTTTCCATTGTTTCTTTGATTTTATGCGCAAATTCATCGCTGTATTCTGATTTGCATTCGAATACAATTTCATCATGCACCTGCATAATCATGCGAATTTTATCACAGTTTGGTTTGATGATATTATTTGCAATTTCAACTATTGCACGTCGCATTAGATCGGCTTCAAATCCCTGGATTGGTGCATTGATTGCGGCACGCATTGCATAGGCGCGCAGGCGCGGATTTTTTACTTCTGGTAATTCAATACGGCGTCCCCAGGGGGTATAAACACATGCGTGTTCTGTTGCAAATTTCTTTGTACTTTCAATGTATTCATTTATTTCTGGCAGGCCAGACATATATGAATCGATTATATTTTTAGCTTCGCTGCGTGAAACATTCAATTGTGCGGCCAGGCCGAACGAAGATATCCCATAAATTATTGAAAAGTTTATGGTTTTTGCAGCGCGACGTAAATCACGTGGAACGGGCTGATTGTTGTCTATATTAAATATCTTGCGTGCGGTTTGTTCGTGAATGTCAGAACCATTATTAAATGTGTCGCGGAATGTTTTTATCCCAGCAATATCTGCCAGCAGACGCAACTGAATTTGTGAATAGTCAACAGATATCAGCATGTGACCAGGGGCGGCAATAAAACATTTCCTGATTTCTTCGCCCAGGGCTGTTTTAATTGGGATGTTTTGCAGGTTTGGATCGCGACTGGACAGGCGGCCGGTATTGGTGCTGGTTTGTAAATATGTTGTATGAATACGGCCGTCTGATGCAATTTGGTGCGGCAATGCGTCTGCGTATGTTCCGGCCAGTTTTGCGATTGAACGCCAGTTTAGTATTTTTTCGATGATTGGATGTGCGTCAATTAATTCGTTTAATGAATCTGCATCTGTTGAACGCTTTTTATTTGCGGGCAGATTTAATTCATCGAATAACACGACCCCCAGTTGTTTCGGGCTGGCGATATTAAATTCGTGTCCGGCGTGTTGCCATATCTCGTTGGCCAGATCTTGCATCTTTTCATGAAATATGGTGGACAGTTGATTTAATTTATTTCGGTCGACCATTACGCCATTGCGTTCAATTTGCATCAATATTGGCATCAGGGGCAGGTCACACGTTTCGTACAGGTGCCGCAGTTCTGGTTTCTGGTTTAATTCTGGGCGCATTAAGTCGTACAGTGCGCGACAAATGCATGCGTCTTCGGCCGCATATTGGCATGCATCGTCAATTGTCAGGAATTCAAAGTGCATATCTGCATCACGTGTTTTGGGTGGAAACAGCGATGAAAATTTTATATTTTCATGTCCCAGATATTTTAAGGCCAATTCGTCCAGACCATGTCCATGTAGTGTACCATGTAATATATATGACAGCAGCATCGTGTCATCAATTGGTGATATTTGCGTGGTGTCCCATCCTTCGTTCGCCATTATATGCAGGTCGTATTTCAGATTATGGCCAATTTTTATAATGTCGTGATTGGTTAATACAGGCCACAGGTATTTATAAACGGTGTTCAGCGGTAACTGGTTTGGTGCATCTGTTTCGCTGCCAAACAGGTCGTCTGATTTTGTGCGGTGGCGAATTGGAATATATGCGCCGTCTGTATCATTTACCGCCAGTGAAATTCCAACAATTTTGTCAGTTATTGGATTCAGACCAGTTGTTTCGGTGTCAATCGCCAATACTTTATCAATTTTAGCCAAATATTTTTGCAGTGCATCAACGCTGATGATAGTTTCGCATTTTATTTCGCGTTTTTTCTGTGTGGGGGCGATTGGGGTATCTGGGATTTCACATGCGTTGCCTGGGAATTTAAATTCCAGTGGTGCGGTTGCAAATTTTTCAATTGGGAATAATTTTTCAATTTTTGTTGCCAATGAATTGCTTTCCACCTGGGTACGAATAAATTCCAGGGCAGATGGTGTATTGAAAACAAATGGTGTTAATTTCAGTTCTGATAAGTCAACATCTGTTTTTAATGTTACCAATTGTTTTGAGATATATGCCATTTCGCGATTGTCGCGCAACAGGTTGCGGATACGTTCGTTTTTGACCGCATCCAGGTTTGCATATAATTCATCCAGTGTGCCAAATTGATTAATCAGTTCGGCTGCTTTTTTTGGGCCAATGCCTGGAACGCCGGGGACATTATCGGATGAATCGCCCATCAGCGATTGGACATCAATAACCTGGGATGGGGTTACACCAAATTTTTCGTGTACGGCGTCTTCGCGGATTTCACGCTGTTTCATACCGTCATACAGATATACGCAATCGGATACCAATTGCATCAGGTCTTTGTCACTGGTGATAATTCGTGTGGCGTTTGTGCGTGTGCAGTTTTGGTGCGCCAATGTCGCGATAACATCATCTGCTTCGACCCCGGGAACACATAAAACCGGTACGCCCATTGCCATCAGGCCTGATTGAATCATTTGTCCCTGGGTAATCAGGTCGGCAGGTGTTTCACTGCGGTTCATTTTGTATTGAGGGTATATATCCTGGCGGAATGTGATGCGGGATGCGTCAAAAACACATACGAATTCGTCATCAGGTTTGGCAGATGCCAAAATCGGCAGAATCATGTTCATAAATCCGTATACTGCACCAGTTGGCGTGCCATCGCTGCGGGTCAGGCGACTGTGTACGCCATAATATGCACGAAATAATAACGAATTCCCATCAATCAGTGTCAGCATGTAAATCCCCAATCTTTATTAAAATACATAGCGTAATTTTACGCGTCCGTCATATTGCAGGAATTTAACGTCATTGTCTGCAATCTTGAACATATTTGGTGCGTACAGGGCGCGACCTTCGATGTCAATATTAAATGGTAATGCAGGCAGGCTTAAAGTCACGCCTAGCATACCCTGGTATGCCAAGGTGTCATCAATTTTTGTTTCCGGCAGATTATGTGGTGTGTATTTTGCGTCAAAGGACATACCAATACCTGCGCCAATGTATGGTTTTAGAATTGGTGTCGGAATTTTAAAGTATGCGTTTACCATGCCGAAATTGCTGGTAATTTTGGCAGAATCCAGATAATTATATTCTAATTCAATGCGGAACAGTGGAATGTCCATGCCTAAGACTGCGCCGTATGAAGTGGAAGATTTTGAAATATCTTTGTCATCGGTGAAAATTGTTTGCCCGCCAATACCGTATGTGCCGCCCATGTAAATATCAAATAACAAGTTTGCATTTGCAGTGCCAGTGGTCAGCATGATTGCAGTTGCAGATAATACAGCAAAAGATTTTGGGTTCATGTTTTCTCCTTTGTATGATATTATAATAAAAAAAGGGTATTTGGTATGCAAGAAAATAAACCGTTTTTGATTGTTGGACTGGGCAATCCCGGTGTGCAATATGAACGCACACGTCATAATGTTGGATTTATGGCAGTTGATGCATTGGCGGGGATGGACGCCATGTGGCGCAGTGAAAAAAATGCATTGACCGCGCGTGTAGATATTGATGGGCGACGTGTGATTTTTGTTAAACCCCAGACGTTTATGAATAACAGCGGCATGGCGGTTCAGGCATTGATGACATTTTATAAGATACCATTGGAAAATCTGATTGTAATCCATGATGACATGGATATTCCTGTTGGGGATTGCCGCGAAAAAATTGGTGGGGGCAGTGCGGGGCACAATGGAATTAAATCAATTGATGCGCATGTTGGTCGTGAATATCGCAGAATTCGAATTGGTATATCGCACCCGCGTGATTTTGGTCTGCCAATGGATGCGGCGGATTGGGTTCTGGGGAAATTTGGCACGGTTCAGATTGATATGGTGCGTGGTGCAATTGATGGAATAAAACTGTTTTAAAAAATCCCCAAATTGGGGATTTTTTATGGTTCTTTTTATTATTTATAAATATAATATTTTTGTTCGGGGTTAGATTCGGTTCCTGGCAGGGTAAAGCAACTGTTTTTGCTGTTACAGAATTTGATGCCGGAATTTCCTAATGTGAAAAAACATTCTGTTACTGCCGTTGCGCCAGTATATGAAGTTGTGCCGGGGGGGCATTGGGTTTCTTTGGTTGCGCCTTCTTCTGAAACATAATATCCCTCTTTGGCATCGGTGCATTTGGATGTCTTTTTATAGTATAATTCGTACGTGTCGCTGTTGTATTGGCCACTTGGGCAATCTTTTATATTGTCATCGGTAAGATACTGCCCCGAATAAACAGTCGCATAGCAGTCAGTTATGTATGTTGCGCCCGTGTGGGATTCGGTATAGGGGGCGCGGCATTGGGAGCTGCCACCGGTTCCGTCGAAGTAAACAGGGGTGCCACCCGTACAATAATATTGCTCGGGGCATGGGGTTTGGCCCGCGCCAGCATTGGCGACATAGTAGCCAGTGTAGGTTGTCAGATAGCAGCCATCTATGGATGTTGCGCTCGCCGCGGAATAGGGGTAGACGCCGCTTGTTTCAGCGTCGCATGATTTACATTGAGTATTCATATCATCATAATAATATCCTGCGGAGCATCCGCTGGAATTTGGCTTGCACAGGTTGTTGACTATGCCGGCTTCAAACGTTGCTGTTTCCCATGATGATACGCCAGTACTGTATGCGCAGTCTTCATTACATGAAGTTTGGCCGATACCGCTTGTTGTTGTGCCACTTTGACATGCTGTGCATGCAGATTTGCCCGTTTTGTCGGTATATGACCCCACGGGGCATGGGGTTTGTCCGGTTGCGCCATCTCCTGAAACATAATGTCCCTTTTGGGCATCGGTGCATTTGGATTGGCCCGGTTGGTCGGTATATGACCCCGCGGAGCATTTGGTTGGTTTGGTTGCGCCTTTGTTTGGGACATAATATCCCTCTTTGGCATCGGTGCATTTGGATGTGTTGTTATAGGATAAAGTGAGCGTGTTGCTGTTGTATTGGCCAGTTGGGCAATCTTTTATATTGCCATCGGTAAGATACTTCCCCGGATTAACAATCGCATAGCAGTCTTTTTTGGATGTTGCGTCCGCATCGGAATAGGGGTAGAGGCCCTGTGTTTCATCGCTGCATGATGCGTCTCCTCCGACTGCTTGGTATTTAATATTGAAGCCACCCGTACAATAAGAGTTCGCGGGGCATGGGGTTTGGCCCGCGCCAGCATTGGCGACATAGTAGCCAGTGTAGGTTGTCAGATAGCAGCCATCTATGGATGTTGCGCTCGCCGCGGAATAGGGGTAGACGGTGGGGCATGGGGTTTGTTCGGTTGCGCCATCTTTTGAAACATAATATCCCTCTTGGGCATCGGTGCATGCAGATTGGCCCGTTTGGTCGGTATATGACCCCGCGAGGCATTGGGTTTGTCCGATTGCGCCTTTGTTTGGGACATAATATCCCTCTTGGGCCGGGGTGCATTTTGTCCCATCGCTGGAAAAATGTCCTTCGTCACATTGTTTACATTCTTGGCCGTTTGGTTCATATCCAAGTTCGCATGATTTGATTTTGCATTTTCCGCCTGTTTCCCATTCGTATACATTTTCGCTGTTTGTACAATCGGTACAGGATGTGAAATCATCATTAGATGTTGTGCCAACTGGACATTCTGCGCATCCGGATGTCTTGTTATAGTCTAAAGTGTACATGCTGCTGTTGTATTGGCCAGTTGGGCAATCTTTTATATTGCCATCGGTAAGATACTTCCCCGGATTAACAGTCGCATAGCAGTCAGTTATGCCTGTTGCGCCCGTGTGGGATTTGGTATAGGGGGCGGGGCATGATTCACATTGATTATTCCCATCATGATAATATCCTGCGGCGCATCCGTCGGATTTTGGCGTGCACAGTTTTGTGACTATGCCGGCTTCAAACGTTGCTGTTTCCCATTCTGATACGCCAGCACTGTTCTTGCAGTTTGCCTCACATGAAATTTGGCCGGTGCCGTTTGTTGTTTTACCACCTGTACATGCTGTGCATTCATATTGGCCCGGTTCGTTGGTATATGACCCCGCGGGGCATGGTTTACAAACGGGGTCGTCTAAAGTACAATATTGGCCTGCATCGCACTGACATGTTATGGTTGTATCCGAAGTATCGGTGCCATCTCCGGTTTCTTGTTCTAATTCTGTCGCAGTAGAATGTGCGGGGGCGGTCAAAATTGCCGGAAAAAATACAGCGCATATTCTGATGAAGAATGCAAATATTTTTAATGTTTTTGGCATATTATTTATTCCCTTTTATTTTAGTTATTGTAGTCAACTGACCATGCAGCTGGCGTTTTACATTCTGTGGATCCGTCGGTGTGTGTCCATGAACATTTGATGTTTTCTATTTTAATGGTATTGATGTTATAGATGTTTCCGGAATCTAATATGGGGTCTGATATGGGGGTGGCATTATCTATTACGCATTTGAATTCACAGCGACCATTGGTATGATGTCCAGGGTAATAATAACTGATTACGTTGGCGTACGTGGTATTGCCAAAGATTGTCAGGGGGTCAACAATTATTCCTTTGTCGCTGCGCAGTACGTATATGCCATCGCAATTTACCGTATTGTCGCCGGCTGTACCTATTAATATGTTATTAGATGAGGTGTCACTAATGCACATTAAGGTAAAGTTATAATCACCAATTTGTATTGGCATGATTGGGGTATATCGATTATCGTTTTCGCGCCAGCATAAGTCATAGCTATGTAAGTTATAGTTATAGTTTTCGATCTTTTTATTGCTGTAGGCGCCATTACTTAAATCAGAACTTTTATAAGAATAAGATCCATAGGTAAGATCGCTGTTTTGGTTGCAACAGTATTCTTGATTGGTATTGGTATGTTTTTTATTGGTTTGGCAACAGTTTGTAGTTTTATCATCTTCTGTAGTAGTTTTATCATCTTCTGTAACGGTCATGAAGTAGGATTCAGCTTGGCACATCAGGTAATCGTCGGCAGTAGCTGTTGCCAGGTTGCAGCCGGTGTCTGTCATAACGTAGTCGATTGGACAACGTTTAATAGAACAGTTGTTTGGATAGTTGATGGTGTATGTGTTGTCTGCAAACCATGATAACAATGTTTCGTGACCAGAAACAGGGGTTAAAATTTTGTTTTCATCGGAATTAGCTGTGTCTGTTACGTCATATTTGCAATTACCCCATATTTCTTCGGCCAGAAGACATTTGTAGCATTCTGTTGGGTTATTATTGCATTTTGTGGAGCATATCTCATTTATTGGCTCCTCTGTTGAGGTAAAACCATAAATTTCTTGGTATATAGCTGTATTTCTATTTTCAGTGGTGCGGTTCTGGGATTCCATAATTTCATTGATGGTACCGTCACCCGCGTCTGCAATGCAGTTTATTACGTCGTCCCAACATATTTTGCGTTCCAAAATTGAATGACGGTTAACAGAATTTGTGATGTCATTACATAGACCAAAGCTGTCACTTAACGCGGCACAATTTTTTACAATACAGTTGCGCCCAATTTCGCGACATGTAGACATAATGGTTTCATATGTTTTTTCCAGCGCAATGTCTGTTATGCCACTTTCCCATTCAGATGTCGATGGATTTTCGTTGTTGCCAGTGTCGCTGTTAATGTCTGCTGCAAATAATGCACTGCACGCTGTTTTTACTTCGGAACACATGGCAGCCGCAGTTCTGTCTGCGGAAACGCCAAATACAGATAATGCGCGTTCGTCAAAATCAGTAATGGTCTGTAAAGCATTGTCCAGACACTGGGTCGTTAATGTGGTACATGATTGACGAACCTGTTCCAGTTTGGCGTCCTGGGCCAGTTTGATTTGCGCCAATGCGTCATCAATAAACTGATCCCAGACGATGTCGGAAACATCCTGGCATTTTTCCATGGCTGGTTCTAGGAATTTGCGTTTGCTATCCAGAAATAGCACATATCGTGAATTTTTGCTGGACCATGTTTCGGTGTCGCTGCTGGGGCGTATTATTAAATTGCGCAGATTTGCCAAATTTGTTGATAATATCGCCGCACCAGTCGATGGGTTTATATATTGACCGGATGTGTCCAAACACTTTCCCATTTCTTCACCACATACAGTCGAATTTGTAAGCATGTCTAGCATTTTAGACTTGCAGGTCAGAATGTCGTCCGAATTTCGTTGTTGGTGTACTTCTAGACGTGACATGTCCAACAGGGCGCTGTTTTCAAAAACTTTGGTGCGGGCTTGGTCTGATTGGGTCTGAAATGTCTTTTTTACAGTGTTGCAATCCTGTTCAATCAACATTTGATATCCCCCTTCGGCAATGGATAATTCTTCGGGGGAACATACCTCTAGTGCCATTTCGCGACATACAGGCAGCGCCGCAGAGTATAATGCAGTGCCAGATTTTGTCGTCGTAGATGCCGCAGCCATGGAATCAATAGAATCAAACGCAGAATCCATATCCAATGACAGTGATATGGCGTTCAGATTTTGGTCGAAATTGCTGTCATCAAAGCTGGTGTTTAGTTTTTTTGCAATTTCATCCAGGTGCTTTTTTGATTCGGATTTGTCCGCAGTATCAAAAGCTAATTCCCCGGCTGTTGCTTGGTTCAGGACGGCTGCGTCTTCTTTGTCCATGCTGACCGTTAATAGGCGCTGTCCAAAATCCAGCAGTTTTTCTTCAACCAGGTCCAGATTCTCTTGCAGGCCACGGAATTCATTTATGCGCGTCGAACATGCACAACGTTTTAGCTGGGTGTCTTTGTTCGCACAGAACTCATCCATGCATTCGTAAAATACACTGCGGCATTTTGTCGCGTCACGTGCCAGAATATCTTCGCGGGTGATGGTGGGCTGAGACGTGGCACTGCGCCCGCGGTTGGTCAGACGGGATGTGTTTGTGCGCGTTTTTTCAGAACGTGTTGTTATGCCAGAACGCGCAGTCGTTGCCGAACGTGTCGGTGTTGTTGCAGTACGGGATGATAGTGTCTTTTTCTGTGGGGTGGTCGCAGTGCGTGATGAAATCGCGCGTGTCGCAGTTGTGGCGGTACGTTCGCGAACCGATGTGTTGGCAGCCGTGCGTGCAGTTGTTGTCGATGTCGTAGATGGCGTTGTTTTGCGAGGGGTGACCGTCCCACGTTCGCGCGCAGATGTCGGATGCGCAACTGTTGCAGTGCGACGTGGTACACTGCGTGATACTGTTTTTACATTGTTAGCCACCGCCGTGTTCATTATCAACGGCGCAATACACGCAGTAAAAAGCAGTCTGATTCCCTTCATCCTTTTTCTTATAAATGTTATTTTATCAGATTTGAAAAAGTGGGCAAGTGGAAATAATAAAAAAATTGATGTTTTTTATCTTTTTTTTGGTTGCAAAATGCTGGTGCGACCAGGGGGAATCGAACCCCCACGGGTTGCCCCACAGCATCCTTAGTGCTGTGCGTCTACCAGTTCCGCCATGGTCGCATAAGACGGTGTATATTTTTAGCAAGTTGATATTTGTTTTTCAACCTTTTTTGTGATAAAATTATCCCAAAAGGAAATTTAAGGGAAGGAACACTAATGAAAAAACTGTCATATATGTTGTTAAATTGTTCGTTGTTTGCAATGATGCCAGTGTTGGCAAATGCTGCAGGGACGTATTATAACGGAAATACATATCAATCACCACAAACGGCACGTTATTCACAACAGTCATATTCGCAGCGTGCGCGGACGAATTCTTATTCGCAAAGTGGGTATGGGGCGTATAATCGTAATTCTTATTCGTCGGCTGTTTATTCGAATCCAAATGCACGATATAACCAGAATGCGCGTGGCGCACAGACAGCGCAATCATCAAAACAGGATGCGGCAACTCGTTCTGCAACACAAGGGTTTAGTTTGGGGGCGGGGATTTCTCGTCAGACTTCTATGTGGCAGTTTGAGATGAAGGAATCTGCATCAATTCTGCATTATGATAATGTCGATTGGAATGTTTTTGATGTAAATGCAGGGTATAAATTTAATGCAGGTAATACGCCAATGCAAATTATGGCAGGCTTTAAGTATGGTGTGCAGGCGGGCGAATCAACCATGGTTGATGATGATATTACCAACGGTGGATATTTTGTGACCGAATGGGGCCAGGATATCGATAAAGATGGTGTCGTAGATAAGGTCTTGGGAAATCAAATCGGGAATGCGTTGTCAATCGGGACCGCAAAAGATGGGTCAATGATGGAATTTAATGCAGGGATTGGTTTGACTGACTTCTTTAAGTGGGGGAATGTTAAAATTACACCGTCAATTGGATGGCGCTATTTGAAATATACGCTGGAAACACATAATAATCATGGTTTGTCGGTTGATTACTATGACGGAGAAGGTGGCTGTGTTGCCGTGCCGGGCAACGATGAAGTGCAATGTGATCCAGTGCTGATTTTCTATGATAGTGCGGGGAATCAGTTTTTGGCGTCGCGCAGCGATACAAATGGTGATGGGGCCATTGACATGAACGATGAAATACAGATTCCAAGTGGGTATAACTTTGTAAATGCCGGTGGGACATATTATTATGGACAGCCAGGAATTAGTCATAAGTACGAAGTTGAATGGTCTGGTCCATATTTTGCGTTGGACATGTTGTATGATATTAATCAGAATAATTCTGTTAATGCATATTTGGAATTGGGATTGCCGTCTTATACAGCGACTGGGGATCAGCCGTATCGTTTTGACTGGCAGCATCCAAAGTCGGTGGAAGACAGCACGGGTATTGGTGGCGCGTTCCATTTGGGGATGGGGGCGAACTGGTCAACAGCAATTACAGACAGGGTTGCATTGTCAGTTGGTTTGACGTATGATTACTATACTGTGTCTGATGCAGATGCGAAAACATACCTTAGTGAAGAGTATTATATGGGGATTTATAATGATCGCCTGAATAATAAATATGCGGGTGATGAACAAAAAATGTTGGAAGAAGATGTGATTGCTAAAAATATTATGGCATTGAAAGGTGAATGTCCGGGTTGGGTATGTACATCAAATGGCGAAATAGAATCCTTCTATAAATCAATGGGG
>CAJGDN010000002.1 GCA_904502245.1 uncultured Alphaproteobacteria bacterium
TAATTCTGTGTGAGATATAATAAAAGGATTCTAAATGACAGAAAAAAAACGTTCTATGTTAAGATCTTTGGCTGGTACATCAGGTGCTTTTGGGATACTTCTTGCGCTGTGCGCAGTTGGAACATCAGACTTTCATGATGAACTGCAATTTGCAGACGAAGAAACACGTCAACATTATGAAAACAAGATTATCAGCGAAAAATCATGTGTTAAACTGACTGGACTTGCCACAGTGTTTATGTTAGGCGGGGCCGCAGGGTTAATATTAACCGAAAAGAAAGGCAGAAAGCGTTAATACACACCATAAAAACATTTTAAATTAATAACCGCCCAATCGGGCGGTTATTTTTTTCGTTAAAATTCATATCTGAATTTTGCACGACCGGTTTGCGATGTGTAATCTGCACGCGCCTCAATATCATAACTGAGCGCCATGTTCAGTGGCCCATACATCATGCCGATTTCAACGCCAACCTCGTTCGCAATACGAGACAGACCTTCGCCCGACAGCGAATACGCACTTACGCCTGGTATCGCCACCGTTACACGATTATCGTCTGATATCAAATCATACTTTAACGCATAATGTAATGCCGGACGCAGAACCCACCCATTATCCATTAATACATCAAAACCATAACGCGTACCAAGCGATGCCGTCAGATAATTACTGCTGTCAATCTTGTTTCTGATACCCATGCTGTTTGTATAGTTCACAGAATCAAGATAGATATAGCGCAAAGATACTTCTGGTGTTATACCACCAATGAAATCATACCCAAATGCAACGTTTGCGCCAAATGCATCCATATCATAGTCTGACGATACCGCCAACCCCAGCGCAGAACCACGTTCAGAATAATCAGATGTCGTATAGTTCATAACTGCATTCATGTACCAATTGCTGGGCTTGTACTGAGCATAGACAAATACAGAATGTGAATCTATTTCCGTATTACGTGCAGACGCGCCAATGTCAGAATGCCCAAACATATAACCCGCCCCAAGTGTCAGAACTTCATTAAATATCCCGTCAATACCGGCGGCAATTCCACGAGTGTACGCATTGAACGCATCACTGTGTTTAGATTTATTGTACAGACCCTGGGCCCATATGCCACCCGGCAACATGCGAACATCACCACCATTGCGCCCCATTGCCGTCAAACCCATTCGTTCAGCCGCAACACCCGCCACAGAACGCTGAATCCCCATACCAATTGATTGAGACACAGATTCTGTTTCTGGATTTATCGCAACAACAGCTTCTTTGACATTCGAACGCGCATCGGGCATACCGGATGCCAAACTGTTCTGAATCAAAACAGACAAATCATTTAATGGCGACGATGTTGATGAAGCCACACCCGCAACTGTACGCGCCACGTCATCAGACAAATCATTTTGGGACGCAATATCAGATACTGATTTTACTGTCGCCGTCACATCTCCGCCGTTCCAGGCCAGGTCATAAATCGGACTGCTGATATCAACGCTGTTAAACATCTGACTTCCAAACACCTTGTACGTGCCGGCATTGTCAAACGACAGTTTTATTGTGCCTTCGCCTGTAAAACCACCATTGCTTGTGACATTAATTTGGGCAGTATCGGCTGTACGTAATGTCGCCAACATTGTACCATCCAGCGCAATCGCCCCCTGGGTCACAGACGACATACCAATATCTAGAACTGCACCAGTGGCAACATTTAATGTCCCGCCACCCGTTATTCCGCCAACAATCGTCGCATTTTTGTTAAAGTTCACAGTACCATCATTATAGATATCATTTCCAACATTATTTGCGGTATTACCACGAAATGTGGCATCACCATTAAATGTTATTGTGTCATTATTATATATTGCGCCCCCCATACCACCGGCATGATTATTTACAAATGCAACGTTATTGTTAAACACGATTTTAGATGTACCTGTTGAACCACCAGATTCGGCAACCGCGTTCCATATCGCACCGCCATTTAATGTGGCATTATTATTTACAAAGCGCGTGGCACCGTTGACTGTTATTTCTGCGTCTTGCCCTGCCCCATCAAATGCACGCGACACAATTGCACCACCGTGGGCACTGGATTTATTTGATTCAAATAAATTAGTCCCTGTTTCTGTTCCGACAATCAATGCAGTGGTACCGGTATTGCCACGATTATGAATTGCACCGCCGCCACTTTTTGTTGCACCTGTGTCACGCGCAATATTGCCAACGAAAATATTTTCTGTCCCCAAGATATTCATATCCCCGGCATTGAATACCGCACCACCATACCCTGCATTTGAAGAATTATTTGAAAACGATACATTTTTGGCAATAAATGAAACCAAACCACCGTTGTCTAATGCGCCTGCTGAACTGGACGTTGCGTTAGACGCAAACAATATATTGCCAGTTGTGTTTGCACTGGCAGTCCCAGAGTTTTTTATTCCACCACCATTACTGCCCGTATTGCTGGTAAAGACAAGGTCGCCACCCGTCAGGGAAACCGTACCCAAATTAACCAATGCGCCATTTAAATTGTTTGTATTAGACGTAAAATTTGCCCCCTTGGCAAAAGTTACTGTGCCAGACGTATTATTATTTAGCAACGTGCCAACACCTGTATTCCCAGTAAAATTTGCCGAATCCGCAAACGACAGCTTACTGTTGGATTCATCCAAAAATATCGCGGACGCACCAGCAGCAGTATTGTTTGCAAATGTTGCCGCCTTTTCAAATTCTAGGTTACCACCCAGAATCGCAATCGCACCACCACTTGTACCGGCTGTGTTCCCTGTAAATTCCGCATCGCTGTTAAATATCATATCACCACCCGCGATTATTGCACCACCACGACTGGCACTTTCATTGCCGTTAAATGTGGCACTGTCCGCAAAAACAATCATACCACCGCGATGATTGATTGCGCCACCGCCGGAAAAGACACTGTTTGAAGATGCGGTCACTTTATTGCCACTGAATGTAGTCGCGCCCAAAAATAATACATCAGGGGCTGTCGCCGTACCGTTACCATAATTAAATATTGCACCACCACCGTTTGTATTATTCGTGGCATTGTCATTAAATACAGATTTTCCGTCAAAAACAATTTTACCACCCTGGGTATATCCAGAACCACTGATTGATGACAACCAACCATTTCCAATCACGCCACCCATACCGCCATCATTCAGCGAATTTCCAACAAACAAAGTTTCACCATCAAATAACAGCGTTACATCAGGAACATCCTGCATATAAAACACACCACCATTATTTGCAGTTGTAGATGCGATATTTTCGGCAACCAGATTATTGTATGTTGTATTTTCTGAAATCACCTGACGGGTGGTAACAGTATCTGCAATTGCCGGCATAACCAATAATGCAGGCAAGATAGAAATTTTAAATAATATGCTATGTTTCATATATCATCCTTTTTTTAGTTTGACGATATATGTATAAAACTTTAAACAGTAAAAATAACTAGGTTCGTTTTCATACAAAAAAACCGGCAAAAGCCGGCATTTTGATTAATTTTTTCTGCGCTTTTTTGCATAATATAATTTTGTGTATTCTGACAAAATCTCTATCATCAAACCACGAATTCCATTCTTGTCCCAGAAATGTTCCGCGCCCGTCAAAGATTCTTTAAAATCACAAAACGCCATCTTTTCACAATCAATAAAACCGACAATATTTAAATCATCATCCAGCATAAAGTTATTTCCAATATCATTATGAAACCAACCATACAGATAATCAGGATCGGCATCAGATACAGGTTTTAAATCAGACAATTCTGACGGATCAGAATTGCCGATAACATACAAGAAATTAGCCAGCTGTTGCGCAATTTTTGTTTTATTTTTATTTATATAGACCGGTGAAAAATCCGTCAGCATTTTACCCGGAATATATTCATAACGCCGAACAATACTGTTATTGTATTTTATTAATTCCATTTCTGGAAATCGTATTGGCGTAATATTTTTGAACGCCGTTACAACACGCGATTCATGGTACGCACGCGATTCGCGTCCTGGAATCAAAAAGAATTTAAACACATGTTCATCATTTAATAACACAACCAGATTGTGACATCCAACACCAAATTCAACAGATAATTTTTTTACACCACCACAATTTTTATCCGCCCAGCGACGTACATATTTTACATATTTATAAATCGATGGATTATTTAAAATAACACGAACCTTGCTGCGAGTCTTCTTATTTGGAATAAAACCACAAATAATATTTGAAAAAATATGTCTAAGAGCCATTTTGTCCCCCATCAAACAACTTATCATATTCACGTAACACGGCACGCATCAGTTCACGATTTGGAGAACGTTTGTCCGCAGTAAACGTCGCAGAAAAATCGCCAAAATAACAATCTTCCCAATCTATAAAAGATATTATCTTCATTGTATTCATATCTACAAAAAAATTATCCCCAATATCACCGTGAAACCAGCCATATTTATAACCTGGTCGCGCATCCGGCACAGGTTTCAGATCACGAATCTGTTCAAGATCACAGGATGCCAACGTATGAATAAAACCGGCAATTTGTGGCGCTAATTTTTTTATATTTTTTAACGCAATGTCTGTCGGCATTTCACGTAGACGCACCCCACATACAAATGGATAGCGACGAACCAACATTCCACGATGCATGAATACATCAACTGGTGGAATATTTATTGGCGATATGGAAACAAATGCATCAACAAGCCTTTTTTCACGCATCGCCAGTTCATCAGAATCAGAACGACGCAACGGAAACTTGAACACATATTCATCATTTACACTGATTATTAAATTGCGCGCCTGATACCCAACAAATGTTTTTAGTTTTTTTATTGGACGACCTGTATTTTTGCGAACAAATCGCACATAAGACAGCATAGGAGAATTCATAATGACACGTAAACGCTTGCGCTTGTCTTTGTTATAAACACAACCACATATAATATTTGTAAAAAATCGCCGAATTTTACCCGCCATGATATATGTATCCTAGGTTAAAAAAATATTAGGTGCAAGGAAAAGTTTCATTTGAAAAATACAATAAATACGTGTAGTATGTAAACCACGGTCCCATCGTCTAGCGGTTAGGACATCAGATTCTCATTCTGGTAACACGGGTTCGATTCCCGTTGGGACTGCCATTTTTGTATTTTGCACAGTTAAGGTTTAAATAATGGCAAATACTATAAAATACGACGATAATTCACCTGTATTTTTATTTACAAACGAAAACATACAGGAATACATTGCAAAATCTGGTGGCGCAACAAACAAAAATATTTTGACAGTCGCCAGTTCTGGCGATCATGCGTTCGAAGCATTGTTGGCTGGCGCAAAGCGGGTTGATATATTTGATATAAACAAAATGCAAAAAGCGGTCGTAGATTTAAAATCAAAAATGATACAGCATTTGGATTACGGCGAATTTATGGATTTCTTTTTTTCAAAACGCATGCAATTTAAATTAGAACTGTTAACCAAAATCGATCAAAACATAACCCCAGACGAAATTATATTATTATTAGATTTAACCAGTGAAAATTATCGCATTTTTGAATCTGATCGTACCATCGAAAATACATCGTATTTACAATACAGCGATAAATACAAAGACCTGAAGGTCAAATTGCCACACAGTTTTGATTTTAAACATGTAGACATAAAACAATTACCACATGTGATTAATCAAAAATATGATTATGTAATGCTGTCGAATATTTATGAATCAATGCCAAAAAATAAAAAGAATGAAATTGATGCAATGAACGATTTCTATAAACAAGTTTTAAATCCACTGTCTGCAAACCTGAATGATAATGGCATAATATTCCTGGACTATATGTGGTCACCAGACGACACGCCGACAGATCAATTCTTAAATTTCTGGAAATCTTTTTTTACTGTCATGAACAAAAAAATACAAAAACATCACAGGATGGATATATGCACCGTAAAATCAAACATGACAAACCAACCATTTGATTTTGTCGTGCGCATGCAACAAAAATATAGGTAAAGCAAAAAAAACGCCCGATTGGGCGTTTTCTTATTATCTGACCGCAGACACTGCAATTCTTTTGCGACCCGCTGCGCGACGACGATTCAAAACTTCGCGGCCGCCCTTGGTTTCCATTCTGGCACGGAAGCCGTGTGTACGGATACGACGTGTCTTAGAAGGCTGATATGTACGTTTTGTTGCCATGACTTAATTCCCTTAGTTCTACTTTTCTTTTTTCGTTCCGCGTGCCCGAGCAGCATCATAAGCACCCAGAAAAAATCCGTTTGTGCGTCTATTTAATCACACGAATTATAAAAACGCAACTATTTTCTTTAAATTATTTTGATTTTACCAACCCCATCTTTTTTAAGCCCTCTAAAAACAAATAATATACAAATATAGATGTTAATAATCTGTAAAATGGTAAAAACATATCTTGTACCCCTGTTTACTTTTGCTTTTGCTGCATTAAACGTTTAACACAACGTGCAACATCAATCATATCTATTACACGATCAATCCCCCACGCATAACATGTATAATACGCACGTACTAATCTATCATCACGCGACGCTTCGCGGGCATCGTTAATAATCTGTTGACCTTCTTTTAAATCTTGTTTTATCTGCTCTAGTTTCATCTTTATTCTCCTTATAAACATTACCACAAACAACAGTTTTGTCAAACGTTTTTTTAACCTTTATTTCTTGACGAAAAGCCTATAAATCTGCTATGTTTTGTGTGTTATTAACAATAGGAAAGGCAGTATGTCAGAAAATATCAATGAAGTGAATGAAGTAAAAGTTCCACAGTCTTCGTTGGAACACGAGATGCGAACCAGCTTCCTGGATTACGCAATGTCTGTTATCGTTGACCGCGCATTGCCAGATGTGCGCGACGGATGCAAACCTGTGCACCGCAGAATTCTGTATGTTATGAACGATGTTGCACCGGCAACAAAACCAACCGTTAAGTCTGCACGTATCGTCGGTGATGTTATGGGTAAATACCATCCACATGGCGACAGTTCTATTTATGAAGCCATGGTGCGTATGGGTCAAGACTTTTCAATGGGCGAAATGCTGGTTCAGGGTCAGGGTAACTTTGGTTCACGCGACGGTGACAAAGCTGCGGCCATGCGTTATACTGAGGCACGCCTGTCAAAACTGGGTGCATCATTGATGGACGATATGGACAAGGATACAGTTGATTGGATGCCAAACTTTGACGGCAGCTTGCAAGAACCGGTTGTTTTGCCAACAAAATTCCCAAACTTCTTGGTAAATGGCGGTTCAGGTATTGCGGTTGGTATGGCAACAAACGTTCCAACATATAACCTGGGCGAAATTTGCAATGGTATATTGGCAATCTTGGATAATAAAAATTTAACTGACGATGAATTGTTCGGAATCATCCCAGGGCCAGACTTTCCAACAGGCGCAATGATTATGGGACACGCTGGTGCGTACAAGGCACACACAACTGGGCGCGGTTCAATCATCGTTCGTTCAAAAACACATATGGAAGATTTTCGCGATCACCAGGCAATTATCGTTGATGAAATTCCATATCAGGTAAACAAAGCACAACTGATTATCAAAATCGCAGAATTAATCAAAGATAAACGCATCGAAGGCATTTCTGAAATTCGCGACGAATCATCCAAGGAAGGTTTACGTATCGTTATTGAATTGAAACGCGACGCAATTTCCGAAGTAGTATTGAACCACTTGTTCCAATACACAGAAATGCAGACCAGTTTCCCTGTTAATATGATGGCACTGAACCGTGGCAAGCCGATGCTGTTTAACGTTCGTGGCGTACTGGACGCATTTATTGATTTCCGCGCCGAAGTTATTCGTCGCCGTACAATCTTTGATTTGAACAAGGCACGCAATCGCGCACACACTTTATTAGGTCTGTCTGTTGCGGTCGGCAATTTGGACGAAGTTATAGAACTGATTAAATCCAGTCCAAATCCAGACGTCGCACGCGAAGCGTTAATTTCACGCGGATGGAAGGCATCAGATATCGAATCATATATCCAACTGATTGATGATCCAAACACAGAATACAAGGACGGCATGTTCTATATGTCCGAAGACCAGGCGCGCGCAATTCTGGAATTACAATTACATCGTCTGACAGGACTGGAACGCGATAAAATTCACAATGATTTAACAACATTGGGCGCAACAATTCGTGACCTGTTGGAAATTTTAGGCAGTCAGGAACGCATTGTTCAAATTATTCGCGACGAAACAACCGCTGTGCGCGACAACTGGGCATCACCACGTCGTACAGAAATTTCAGATGCAGAAATCGATATCGATATCGAAGATTTGATTGCGCGCGAAGATATGGTTATTACCGTTTCCAACACCGGATATATTAAACGCGTCGCACTGGATACATATCGTGCACAAAAACGTGGCGGCAAAGGACGTAACGCAATGGCAACAAAAGACGACGACTATGTTGTACAGGTATTTGTTGCAAACACACATACACCATTGCTGTTCTTCAGTTCCAAGGGTCTGTGTTATAAATTAAAAACATATAAATTACCAGAAGCCGCGGCAGCTGCCAAGGGACGACCATTGGTAAATCTGTTACCACTGGAAAACGGAGAAACAATTACTGCGATTTTGCCAGTATCCGAAGAAGACGCTGCACGCGTGGCAGAATCAGACAAAGAACACTTCTTGATGTTTGCGACTGCATCGGGTACCGTACGCCGTAACCGTATGTCTGATTTCGATTCAATTCGCGCAAATGGAAAAATCGCAATGAAACTGGATGAAGGCGACAGCTTGATTTCTGTTATGCCATGTACCGAAGACCAAGATGTATTCTTGGCCACATATCGCGGTCGCGCAATTCGATTCCCTGTGCCAGAAATTCGCGTATTCGCCGGCCGCAATTCAACCGGTGTACGCGGTATCACGCTGGGCGCAGATGACCGTATTATCGGCATGTCAATGCTGAATCGCGGTGAATCTGATTCATCTGTACGCGCAGCATATATCAAGCAATCACGTGCCGCACGCCGTGCAGAAACAGGTATTGAAGAAGAAGCAGACGCAGACGAAGAAGAAACAACAATCGTTCTGAGTGATGAAAAAATGGCCGAAATGGCAGCACGCGAAGAATTTATTCTGACCATTTCTGAAAACGGTTTCGGCAAACGCACCAGTTCGTACGAATACCGTCTGACACATCGTGGTGGTGGTGGATTTACCAACATCAAACTGGGTGGAAAAAATACGGCTGTGGCCGGTTCGTTCCCAGTTGAAGATGACCATGATATTATCATGGTAACAGATGGTGGTAAAATCATTCGCACGCCAGTAGACGACGTTCGCATCGCAGGTCGCAGCACCGCCGGCGTTACATTGTTCCGCACTGCGGATAATGAAAAAGTCGTATCTGCCATTTCTATTGAAGGCGCAGACGAAGAAGAAGCAACAGAAGAAACAATAGTTTCAGAATAATAAACAAAGGAATATGTCGGCATGGAAAACTTAAACGAATACTTTGCATCGATAAACGAAGTTTCAAAACAATTGGCCGTGCCGGCACATACCCTGCGATATTGGGAAAAACAGTTTCCAACCGCAATTCGACCAACAACCGGGGCGGGCGGGCGCAGATATTACAGAACAGAAACCGTAAATAAACTGATAAAGATAAAAGACCTGTTGTACACACATGGCATGACAATTGCAGGGGTAAAAAAATTACTGCGCGACGGAAACCTGTCCGGCAATTTGCCAGATGGCAACGCATCGCAATCGGTGGCAATGTCACAAAAAATCACCCCAACCTATTCGACCGATGAAATAGATACAGCAATAACATTGTTGGAAAACGCAAAAAATATTTTGCAATAAGAAAAGTTGTTAGTGGTTAGTATTAATACTAACCACTGATTTATTAAGCCGCTATTTTATAATTTTTGGAATCCAATTGGATGTATCCAAATTTTGCAAATCTGATGGCAAATCAGACACAGATAAAATATTCCAGTGTTGCGTGCGACCAAATGGTCCAATTTTACCGCGGACATTTAAAACAGATGGCGTTTTTTTATCCTGCCACATCAGGCTGGAATAAACCTTGCCTGATTTTGGGTCCATGATTTTCCCGTCTTCGTATTCGGAATCGTCTGCATCCCATTCCATATTCCAGATTATGTCCAGGCCAACCATCTTTGGCGCACCGGCCACTTTTTCCGCAACACGTATTGGATTAGACAATGTCTCGGATATTGCGCCATCGGTACCATACAACGCGACGATACGCCCCGCCAATTCCATGTCGTCACCGTCACGATATTCATACAGCGCAACAATTGATTTTGGCGTTTTTGTTTCATCATCAATTGTTTGATAAAAACCAACATGTGGCATTGCCGCATTCGCCACAATTGGCAATAAAACGCCCGCAACAACAGATAAAAATCTAAATTTCATATTTTCCCCTTTTGTTTGATACATATACAGGACATAAAAATCTTAGCCCAATTACCCAAACTTTGCAACCAAGTTAAGCATTGACAAACCATCCTTTTGTGCTATATATAACAAACAACAACCAATTACGGAACAAAATCAAAATGAACAGTTTATTAAAAACAATAATTATCAATACAGTTAAACACAGCAACGTTGTGCTGACACGCCATCCTGGCATCGACGAATACATCGTTAAAGATAATACCGGAAAAACCCTGATGGAATATACAAACGGATGGGATTACGGTCAATACGTATTAACAATCAACGGCACAAAATTTGAAATCGAATGGTACGAAAACACAAAAAAAGCGCTAAGCCAGAAACAGCAGGACATGTTTGATATTCTGCACGAAATCACTGGTCGTTATACTGAATTAGAACGTGCACGCAACGCAACAATGGCTTTAACCACAGCCGAACAAGCCATTATCGATTTCTTGAACGGCAAGACAAGCGTAAAGGCAAAATAATGCAGTTCGCAGAAGACATGGAATTACAAGAAAAAATCCGCCAAGCAATTATTGGCGGGTATGTATCTGTATACCATGTTGTATGCAACGGTTCTTTGGACAGCACAGATTATAGCGTCACTGATAAAAATGGTATTACATATGATTTTGAACAACTAAGACTGTTCGAAGACAAAGGTGAAATTTTTTACGAATACTCTATATATATTGAAGGGAACGATGTTGCCTGCACAATATTATCAGACAAAAAAAAGACTATAGCCGAACCAACACAAACTATTTTAAAACTATTTCAGTTATGTTCTTCAAAAGTAATTTATCAGGAAATGCAAAACACAATACATAACAATCAAATAAAAAACAGATTCAAAGAAATAAACTAAATCGTGCGAATAACACGACAAAATGTCACACCATAAACCGCCGATGCGCCGGCACGCATCAAAACACGACGCAATTCTTGGAATGTCGCACCCGTTGTCATAACATCATCAACCAATAAAATTTTGCAACCACGAATCTTGGAAGGATTTACCACACTGAATACACCATGAATATTTTCTATTCTTTGGCGTGCATTCTTGTGTCCCATGTCTGGACGAAACTTTCTGCGAACAGAATCCAAATCCATTGTCACACCAATCGCCCGGGCAATTGGACGCGCCAGTAAAGTTGCCTGATTATAACCGCGTTTAAATAAACGACGCGACGCCAGCGGCACAGGCATAACAACATCTATATCCGCCACATCAATATCACGCAATGCCCATATCATCGCACGTGACATAAAACGCGCATATTTTATTCGACCTCCATGCTTGAACGGCAACATCGCTGAACGTGACGCAGAATCATACACACAAGCACTGCGAATCCAATCTAATTCATTACTGCCGGCTGCACAATTCGGACACAGCGGCGCACCAGACAAATCTAAATCTGACGGAAACGGGTAACCACACCGCATACAATACGGCCATTCTATCCAATTCATTGATGTCCAACATTCGGCACACAATTCACCATGAATGGATACCGGCGCATCACAAAGTGGACACGCCGGAGGAAATAAAAACTCGACAATCTTGTTAAATAATTTTACCACGACATACTTTTATAAGTCTTCTTAGAAACCGTATCACCAAACATATTACGCGACTGTTTGGTCAACGTTTCATATTCGTCACCAGATATAATACGCAGAACAAAACTGGACTCGTCACGATTTGACAGAACAGGTACAATACGTTGCTTTGCCACACCGTTATCTGTTAAGGCCTGCTCAATAATCGCCAGACGACGCGCAGCCAATTTTCGTTCATCTGCGTTCTGGGTCATATATTGTGGAATACCAATCTGAATTGCCCGGGTTGGTTTATTGACAACGACACCAGCATATTCGGTTAACAATCTGTAATTTTCGCGCGACAAGGCAGAATCCGCATTGCGAAATTTAATTTTTATTTCTAAAGCACGAATTCCAGAACCTTCTGACAAATCATGTTTTGCTGTAAAACCTTCGACAGATGATGACATATCGCTGGCCGTGTCAAAACGCGAATCAATAGAAAACGTTGAAAGATGCTTGTTTTCAGACAAAAAGGTCTTGCGAAACGCGCGACGCAATTCATTTGGATTCATTTTTGTCATATCTTCACGAACAGATGCAATACGCGGTGATTTAGTTTTTTCAACCGTACGCGTAACAACATCAGGCGTATCCATCGGCACAACCATACGATGCAAAGATACCGTTTCTTGGGTCTTGGGCGCAGCCGTTGCAACACGAACCGGCGTAACATCTGTTTTCTTTTCCGCAATTGGCGACGATATTACATTACGCGATATTACAGGCGCACTGTCATTTGCGGCACGCTGCATTTCAGACAATCGTGCAATCTGGACATCTAATTCAGATTTATCAGATTCTACGCGTGCAGTCTGAACAGGACGCGGCGCTACACTGGTCTTGTTTACTGTTTTTGTAGCAGGCACAACAGTTTCAACGGTTGCGAATTTTTGGTCTAAACTCTCCTCTGGTAAAACAGAATCCGTGCGAATTACCGAAAATTCATTCGGCATTGGCATACGAAGCGACGAATCGTTTTTCGCCCACAAATCATTGCTGGGGCGACGTGGTGTTAACACGTCGCTTGTCGCGACAATCTGGGCACCAGAATCAACCGTTTTGGCTGGCGTGGCAGTACGCGCAACAACACGCTTGGCACGGGTTGGCGCAGCCTGTTTCTTTTGTGCAACAGAAACATTTTTAACAGGCACATCTGCCCCTTCGCCAAATGCAGCACGCGCAGATACACCACCCGAGGCGATATTCACCACAGGCAAACGAGTTCCCGCAACCGCAGGCAATACAACAAATACCGACAATACACTGATTGTAAAACGACGCATTTCTTCTTCCCTTCTGGTGTTATCATAGAACAAATGTCGAATCGTGCGCAAGCAGAAAAATGATTTTACAGAAAAAATTACCCACCAAATGGTGGGATTTTTTATTTCGTTACAACATCTGCAATTATTGACACAGCATTATTTTCAACGTATGCCTTTTGCGCCATTTTTTCCAGACGCGATGGATTATCAAATAATTCAGATAATGTCGCGGTTAACCAACGTGGTGAAAACTTAGACTGTTCAATTGCAAATCCGCCACCCGTCTTGGCAAATGACGCAGCATTTGCAGCCTGGTCTGGATTTATATTCAACGGCACCAATATCGCAGGACGACCAACAGTTTCCAATTCAACAACCGTACTGGCACCACTGCGACCAATTACTAAATCCGCCCCAACAATTGCACCTGCCATATCGTGAATGAACGACAGCACATTTGCACGTATTTTATTTTCTGCATAAAAACGTTGTAAACGCTCTACATTCTCAGGACGCGTTTGATGTGTTACGAAAATCTTTTTATTCTTCATCGCTGCAATTGCTGTCGGCACAACATCATCCAATATCTGCGCCCCCAGCGAACCACCCGTTACCAACAAACGCCCTGCACCAGACAGTGGAGAATTAGACGCTGCCAAAAAATCTGCACGCACCGGCAGCCCAGTATACACAACGCGCGTACCCGTTGATGGAATGCCAGAAACATTTGGGAAACTGGTCATCAAGGTTTTAACCCAACGCATCGCAAATTTATTTGCACGACCAATCGCAGCATTTTGTTCATGCAAAAATGTTGGCACACGCCAGACGTGTGCTGCAAACACAGCCGGAACAGATGCATAGCCGCCAAACGCAACGACGCGTTCTGGACGAAACACCATAAAACGCAGAACTAATGCCATGCTGGACACACCAATCTTGGCCAGGGCCCAGATTTGTTTCAGGCGACTTTTTGCACCAACACCTGACGCCCATATATGTGCAATATGCGCACCCGATGGCGCACCACGACGTACCATTTCACGCACACGACCATCGCACGAAATTGTAATTTTATGCCCACGCGATGCCAATTCTGTGGCAACACTTAATGCTGGATAAACGTGCCCACCTGTACCACCCGTTGCAATCCATATCTTCATAGCACACCCCCGTTATTTTATTTCCATTTATCTTCGCGCACCAATGCCAAAATCATCCCAAACAGCAAACAATACGCCAACAACGAACTGCCACCATATGATATAAACGGCAACGTCATCCCTTTGGGCGCAAACAGATTTAATGTCGTTAACATGTTAAAGCAAATTTGAGTACCAAATAATGCTGCCGCACCGCCCGTCGCATATAACACAAACAAATCACGCGCATTTGTCGCATTTGTTATTAAACGACGAAACACATAAAACAACAGCACCAACAGACCGCACGCCATTATAGCACCCATATCTTCGGCAATGGCAGCAAATATAAAGTCTGTGTGAACGTCTGGCAAATACTGTTTCACAAACGCATCATCACCTGAACCCAACAGCCCACCATGACGAATTGAATCAACAGAACTGTCAACCTGATATGTATCACCAGAGCCAGTAAAGAATGCAATTATTCGACGGTGCACATGCCCCAGCGTAAAAAATGCCACCACTAGCATTAATAAACCAGCAGCACCCAAAACAGGAATTAACACTAATGGCAGCCCCGCAATAAAAATCATTGCAGTAAATACACCCAAGTATAAAATCGAAGTACCAAAATCCGGGTGATTAAACACGATAAATATAAACAGCGCAAATGCAGCCAGATAATATGACCAACTGAGCCAGGTATTAAAACGCCATGCGTCTTTGTTAAAGAAAATATTATCGCCATAACGCCGTTTCATCTGCGAGAGAAAGTACGCCGTCATAACAATAAAGCCAGGTTTCATAATATCAGATGGCATAATATTCGCGAAACCAAACGATACAAATCGCGCAGAATTATTTATCATGTGTGGCGAAATAATAGTCAGCGGCAATAAAGCCAAACCAAACAATAAATTCGCACCTGCCAACCATAAAACCTGTTTTTTGTTCAAAAAACTGACCCCGAACAAGGTCACAAGGCCCGCAATGTAAAAAGGTGTCGCTTTGACCAGAAAGTAATACCAGGGTTCGCCCATATGTTCAGCCTTGATAGAACCGGCAGAAACAACAAATATCACCGATAACAAAATCATCACCAGGACACACCCCAGCAAACGACGATCCGTTTCAAAATACCAACTGGTTAACTTACTTTCTTCACTGCGTTTAAACATGTCTTACTTTTGTCTTTATGCAAATTTTAATAATACCAATGCCAATCCAGAAAACATAATAGATAAGATAAAAAATCTGTCTACTATCTTAGTTTCTGGCCAGCCCAATTCTTCAAAATGATGATGCAACGGTGCGCGCAAGAATACACGACGCCCTGTACCGGTTAATTTACGCGTTGCTTTGAAACACATTGTCTGGATGAAAGAAGATAACAATATCAAAACCATCATACCAGCAGCAATACCCATAATCAGTTCAGACTTTAACAACATGGCGACCGTCCCCATAAAACCACCCAAAGCAAGCGAGCCAACATCACCCATAAATATCGCGGCAGGCTTTGCATTATACCACAAGAAACCTAAAACCGCACCAAACGCAGCCCCCAGAACAGCGTACAGACCACTGGCTGTTGGCAAGAACATCACCGTATCCATAAAACCAATGCGCGTCGCACCATACAATGCAACAACCAAAACAACCAAAACAGGCAAATATAACTTGGACAGCATACCATCCAAACCATCTGTAATGTTGGTGGCGTTGGCACTGCCGCAAATTACAAAGTATGCAAACACATAATACAACAGCCCCAATGGCAAAATTATCCCCGCACCAATAGACAGCGAATATTCAGGTATGTATGGTGGCATCGTTTTATTAATAAAGTATGCCAAAATTACTACAAATATCCCTTCGACCACCAGACGAGTTAAGGGCGACAGACCATTGGCCGCCTTGGACGATTGACTGGTGACTTTTTTATAATCATCAACAAACCCCAGTGCGCCAAACATTATCAATGCCGATAACGAAATCCAACCTGTTGGATTTGAAAATGGCATAAACAATAATGCACCGACCAATATCGAAAACACAATTAAAATTCCGCCCATCGTTGGGGTACCTGCCTTTTTTAAATGCGCGTCTGGCACATTTTCACTGATTGGTTGCCCCTGCTTTTGCAGCGTGCGCATCGCACGAATAAAAGGACGCCCCAAAGTCAGCATTAACATAAACGCCACAAAGAACCCACCGGCAAACTGAGTCCAACCACTGGCAAAAAATGAATAACCATATGTCAAAAAATAATTAGTCAGCATAAAAAATCCTTTCCCTTATGCTGACATTCTATCACAAAAGATTTGATATACAAATGGAATATAAGAATTAAAATACACCACCAACCACAGGCGATTGTCCCGGTGCATTTTTGCGTGGTGCAGGATTTGGTTTTTGACCAACCTTGAACGCTTCTTGTATTATCATGCCATCTGGGTCAGACGCAGCAGACGCACCACTGCGACGATTTACACGCATAAACGTCAAGCCATCCGGAACTGCAAAAGGTTGATTCTTTTCGTCTTTTAATGCGGTACGCATAAAATCTGCAAACACACGCGCAGCCATGTGCGAACCTGCGCCACGCCCCAATGGTTTTGGTGTATCAAACCCCAGATAAACACCCGCAATCAAATTCTTTGAAAAACCAATAAACCATACATCTTTGACGTCGTTGGTTGTGCCCGTCTTGCCCGCAATGGTATGACCAGGAACACGCGCCTGCTTGCCCGTACCACGTTCAACCGCCCCCTGCAAAATCGAAACCATTTGATACAAACTTTGCGGATCAGACAAAGGTTCTGATTCGTTGACCGTTTCAGGCGGCGTCAGATCTTCGGACCATTCAATAATCTCTGATGGCGTACCACCAATAACACGCCCATATCTGTCTTCGATATAGTCAACCAGCTTTGGCTGAATTGCACGACCACCATTAACGAACGCAGAATACCCCAACACCAACTTTTCCAACGTTGTTTCACCAGACCCCAGTGCCATCGACAGATTCATGTTTGGCATTTCTGATGGATATACACCAAAACGCTGGGCGGCAGCAATTGCGTTTTGTGTACCAATCTGTTCAACCAAACGCACAGTCGGTACATTTCGCGACGTTTCCAACGATAGACGCAACGGCACATCACCCAGGAATTTTTTGTCATAATTTTCAGGCTTCCACAATGTATCATTTTCACGCCAACCAACAATTGGCGCATCCAATATCATTGTCTGGGGGGTATACCCACGTTCCAACGCCACCAAATACACAAATGGCTTTATAGTAGAACCAATTTGACGATACGCCTGGGTTGCACGATTAAATGAACTGTCACGGAATGAACGACCGCCCGCCATTGCAAGAATACGACCAGTATGCGGATTCATTGCAATAATTGCACCCTGTAATTTTTCATCACGGTCAGCATTATACGCATCCAGTTCACGCGCCAAAGCCGCAGATGCCGCGCGCTGCAATTCAGGAACAATCGTTGTTTTGATGTACAGACCCTGGTTATACAAAACCTCGCGCCCCAGAGAATTCAATAACTGGCGACGAACATCTTCGGCAAAATACTGAAAATCTTCTTCCATTTGGGCGGTAAAACCACTGTTGATATTTAATTCTTCGGCGAATGCTGCGTCGGCCTGGGACTGGGTAATAAAACCTTCTTCGACCATTCGGCGCAAGACATAATTGCGACGTTCAACTGCACGGTCACGATTATTTGGCGCCTTGGGCAAAGATGCCAGAAACGCGCATTCGGCCAGAGTTAATTCATTTACAGGTTTGTTAAAATACATCAGGGCAGCAGAACCAACACCATATGCACGCGCACCCAGGAATATCTGGTTTAGATACAAGGTTAAAATATGTTCTTTGGAAAATGCACGTTCCAGACGCAGCGCCAATATCGCCTCTTTAATTTTACGAGAAATTGTGCGTTCGGATGTTAAAAAGAAATTTTTTGCGACCTGCTGTGTAATGGTTGATGCACCAGACAAGGTTGTATTATACCCAATCATGCGCAGTCCATTATTTGCCGCCGCGCGAATAATACCCTGAACATCAATACCAGGATGAGTCCAGAAATTCTGATCTTCGGCCGCAATAAACGCATTTACCAATTGCGGTGGCATGTCCGCATAGTCAATAAATACGCGACGTTCTTCGGCGTATTCAATTAACAGCGAACCGTCAGACGCATATAAACGTGTTGCAACCGGTGGTGCATATGTTGCCAGTTTTTTATAATCAGACAAATCATTTCCATATATCAAAATTAATGCCGCCAGGGTCGCAATCCCCGCAACAAAAAACCAAAAGAAAATATTTAACAGAATACGTAAGATTTTTTTGAATTTCATGATAAATTAAATTTTACGATAAAAACATGACGTTTGCAAATAATTTAAGTAATAAAAAATCCCGCCATTTGGCGGGGATATCTTTATAATTCAACCTTGCCATTTGTGGCAACCAGGTCTGCCATCATTTCAATATGACCACCCGCTTCGCGTACAATCAAATCACCCGCGGCAATTTCTGCGAAATCTAATGGATCAGATACAAACGCATCCAGCTTTCCCGCCGCAACCCACGCCAAATCCAATGCCGGACAACCTGTGCGACGAACATCGCCAATCATTGGACGCGCATCTGATGTATTGTATGCAATCGTTAATTCCGATGGTTCTGATAAATTTGAAACCTTGATACGTGCAGAATGATACGCCGAGAAGATATATGCACCACGTTCACTTTCTGCGTAATACAATCTTTCGTCAATCGGTGAATAGATTAATGCAATTTTGGTTTCATCATTTGAACGCAACGCCAACGATATCGCAAAATGTGGATTGCCACGCACAAAGTTTGATGCACCCGACAGTGACAAAACAAATTCATCACGACCATCCCCGGCACGTGATACATTCGGTGTCAACAAACCCGCAGCTGGGCGAACCAACAACAAATCGTTCAAAATACTTTCTTCGATTCGATTCGCAGCCTTTTGTACAAAATCACGCGCGCCACGCAATGACTGTTGCAGGTTTTCTACTTCGCCAAAATCACGACGCAGACCAGACGCGGTGCGCTGCAACGCCATAAACATTTTGTTTAATTCAGTCGAACCTTTTATCAACAGTTCCATGTCGCAGCCCCCCGTATTTGCGCGTTAAACTTAGAAGTTAAAGCCAGCAAATTTGCTTTTGAATTCAGCTGCACGCTGACCTTTGTCACCGGCGTTTGAACGCTGACCAGTCCAGGCAGAATGGTTCAAATTGTCAGTTGACAATAACAAGTCTTTTTTTACAGATGAATACATTTTAATTGTTTTACCATCAGTTCTGGTAACGTTAATTTCGTGGTATTCTGGATGAATTCCTTGTTTCATGATATTTACCTTTTTTTAAATTTTAGCCCGTGAATTATACATGCTTTTTTACATAAATCAAGCAATAATAGCATTTTAATATTGACCAATGCAGCCCAGATATGAATTGCCGGTCGATTCTAGAACATTAATAAACTGGGACTGATTATGCCCAGAAAATAACGCTAAAATCGTCCCAGTATTCGTTGCCAACATGTCCGTCACAGTCGCAATCCCTGAATTCATCTTCTTGAAAAAACCACTGGACGGATAGATTTCTGCCGCCAGCAGCTGGGTTCGACCACGTGATTTACATGTTTGTCTGGATTCAATTACCATTAATTGACATTCAGGGGATATAATCAGCTTGTCACAAACAACCGCATCACCCCCCAACAATTCCCCCCACCAGCCAGTAGACCCACAGAACACAGGGTAATAAATTGCCGCGTTCGGATTTGCAGATAACACCGCAGATATATCAATATCATCAGCACAAACATCAGGCATTATGCCGGTTGTACTGTTTATAACTTTGCGTGCCAACTGATATTCAGAATCACCAGTTGTCTTGCGTGGCCAATAAAGAATCGGAAACTTCGTCATTGCTATGAATTATATCAGATTCGTACCTAACAAAAAAGGGGGGCGTGTTAAATAAAGGACTTGATTTTTTATTTTTTCATAACTTCGTACCATTTTTTCAGGTTTTTCCATACAATATCGATGTTATTTTTTGTAGTTTTATAGAAGTCGTCTGATATTTGGACATTGAATAACGTCTTGGCCAATGCCGGAATCATATTCATAAACATCGCAACAAATATACCCATTAATATTATCGTTATTAACGAATCATTACGCATCATTAATGCATCCATTAATATTTTAGCACCATCCGATTCGGATGCACTTAACGCCGCCTGCAATGTTGTCGCCCCACCCCAATCGCCAAATATCGCATTCAAAAACATTATAACAAAAGAAACAAAGATACCTGTCACCGCCAAGCCCAGAGTACCGTTAATAACATTATCAATTATCCCACGAATCGTTTTCCCAGCCCCTGATAAAGATATCTGCCAACCTTTGAACAACCACGCCAATAACATCAGTGGCAACATCACTAAATCCAGCGATAATTTAATAAATATTTCTAAGAAATACAGCGGAATTGGTATTAATGCCATAAAGAACAACACCAACACCAACAATCCAGCAAATAAAATTGGAATATTTGGAAAAATTGGAATATCCCACATAATCTTGTGCATATAATCAGAATTAAACGACATATTTAACATCGTCCAACCAACCGTCATCCCCAAACCTGTCATCTGATGCACACCCGCCAATTCGCACGCTAAATTATGTCGAAGACGTGGAGAAAACGCACCCTGTTTCGCCGCATTTACATCAATAGACGTAGGATCTGCAATCGCAGTTGCAATAACACACGCATCAAACGAATCGTCATGCACAACCGCACGATTTAATGATAAACCAATGTTAAATATAGGTTGAATCGCAATTTCGGAAACCATACGTGGCAGTGGTGCAACCAACAGCGCACAGACGAACGCCAACTTTACACAATGGTTTGTAAAAGTACTGACAATTGACCAAGGGGCTTCGACCTTGGAATTTAAATAATTACTGGTCAGGCGCCACGCAAAAAATACGGCAGTTAAAATAACCGCAAATGGAACAATCGTCTTGCCCAATGCATCGTAAATACGCGGCAAAATACGTGACATGGTAAGCATTATGTCAGAAAACATGTTACACGACCAACAGCTGGAAAAAAATTTGTATGCATCTGCCATATCAACCGGCGAAAAAGATCGATAGATAGAAAAACCAGCAATAACACCAACACCCGCAATCCCACCAACAATCAATGGCGCAGCCGCCCCAGCCGTAAATGGCAGAAACGATAAAAATATTATCCAAAATTTTTTTATTCGATTCATTGCTATTAAGTATATCATATTTTGTCCCAAATGTGATATAATTGAAAAGATAAATATAAAAAGAGAGAATGTTTTATAAAAAAATATTGTTAAAAGCGTTGTATTTCGGGGCATTTTTAATTATGCCGGCTGTTGCACACGCCAGTGTCGTTGATACGTTAAATCTGGCACCATTTGTCCCAATGGTATTGGACGCATTGATGATGACCGCCACAGGAATATACGAATATTTTGTCGGAGATGGAAATCACGTTGGTTTTATTAACATATTAGTTTGGACGTTTTTAGGAATCACAATAACATTAGGCTTGGTAAAAATGTATTTCCCAAAAAGCGCACTGTCTTTTCTGGGGATGTCGGGTGGCGGTGAAATGTTGGACGGCAAGGTTAATGCATACAAATTAATCGAAGATACATTAAAACCATGTTTGCGTGCAGTTATAGCATCGCTGGTTTTACTGCAATTAAAACCAGTGTTTTTAACTGAATGGTTGGTAAATCCATTCTTACAACTGGGGGCAAATTACACCCACCAAATAACAGGAACTATTAATGAAGTAAATCCAGATGCAAAAACAGTAGAATGCCCAACAGAAATATTAGAAAAAAAATGGATTAGCGAAGATTCATGCAAGTTCTTGGTCCAACCTGTATACGATTTATCCAGCGCAAACAACCAAATTGTAAAGCGCGGATTTGATTTCTTGTTCGAAGGAATGCGCGGTCTGATGACTTTGGTACCACATGGCAGCGAAGGCTTTCTGAATGTCGTGACAGGTATTATTTTAATATCAACATTTGTGGCATCAAACTTATTTATGGCACTGTTGGTAATCCAAGGTATATTTAATTTCGGCATACAATTAATTTTATACCCGTTCTATGTTTTAACATATGTGTTCAAAAAAAGTGACAAATGGTTTGATGTTTGGCCGGCTTTTGGTGGAATAACCAAAGCATTACAACAATTGATTATAACAATGATAGCGTGCGCATTTATACTGTGTATTAATATAGCCGTCATCAAAGCTCTGTTTAATTGGAATTCTTCTGTGTTTGTTGTTGCCGCTGGTGGCAGCGCACACAGCAATATACCAACAATGGCAAGCGCACCAATTGGATTTGGTGGTCATTCTGTAATGTGGCTGTCTGCGATAATGACATTCTATTTAATGTTTAAGATATTCGATATGACACAAACACAATTAAGAACATATATCGGCAGTGGTATGGATGGACTGTACAAGGATGTAATAGGCGATTCTAAAACATTGTTCAAAGACGCCAAGGATTTTGGCAAAAAAATCGGCAAAGCCGCAGGGTGGATAAAAGGAAAATGACAGATACAATGATGTCTTTGGTTGGCGACACCGTGCAGTGTTGGGGCTGCCCAGTGTTTGATAGACTGTTTCAAATCATATCTGCGGCTGCAACAGGTTTCTATGAATATTTCAGTGACATGTGCCTGATTCTGTTTCTGGCAATGTTCACAGTGTATGCGATTAATGCAATTTGGCAAAATTTCAAAAGTAATTTTGCAGACCCATGGTATAAAAAGTCAGTTCAAAAGGTTTTCATAAACTCAATCGTAGCAATCAGCCTGATGGGCACGGGTGTTATATTACCACGTTTTATCACAACAGTAACTTTTGAACCTGTGGCACAGATAACTTTAACGTACACACAAGCAATGATAAACCAAACCCAAAAAGACGTTGACGAACGGGTGACATACCAACCTGTAAAAATGCAAGAAGATGGTTTTTATAGACCAGAACTGCGCAATAAAATTATAGATTTAATGAAAACAACAATTACACAATTCCAGAGTTATATTAAACTGGGGATTGCAGTGATGGATAGTGCATTTTCATGGAACGCATTGTTGGGGGTTGGCGCATTAATAAAACATATTGTATTGTTCTTTATCGGATTATATTTGGCACAGGGATTTTTCAGATTATTTTTCAAATATTGCTGTTATTTTGCAGACGCTATTGTTGCAATGGCTTTCTTTGCATTTTTCTTTCCATTATCATTAGCAACATTTGCATTTAATGGTGCAGAAAACGTACCAGAAATTATAAAAAAAATTGGTAAAAATGTCGGCGTAAACCAGATTAAAAATTTAATCAGTTCAATTGTCACATTGGGTTCTGTGGTTATAACATACACAGTTATTATGGCAATTATTGCAAAATTCTTTTCTGCAACAGATGTCAGTAATGTAGAACTGATGAATGCAATTACCAGCGGAAAAATATTTGACAAAGATTTAAGTTCAGAAAACTTGGAAGCCTTGACATTAACCAGTTGTGTTGCACTGATGTATGTCTTGACATATGTGTATAAGCAAATACCACAGATTACAAAAATGATACTGGGCGCTTTTGCAGTTGAAGAAAAAAATGAATACGGCGACAAACTTGCAGACAATTTAATGAAACTGACAAAAAACATTGTTGATACAACCGTTAATGTTGGTAAAATAATCATAAACAGCGACAAAAAAAAGGATTCTAAATAATGTGGAAGGCACAACTGATTTTGATTGCAGTCAGGGTTTTAATGTGTCTAATCGCATTAGGATTGGGTATATGGTATTTATCGTCTTCTATTGGTGGCGCCGCATTAACATATACCAGCGCAGATAATTTTATGACTGCAATCGGGGCGCACAACGGCGATATATCGACCGTAAACGGATGTTTTATGTGCGGATATATTGCGGATTTGTTTTCCATCATTGGAAATGCGGCCGAAAGATTTTGGGATGTAATGGTTGATAACCTATGGATTATTATGGTCTTGGGATTAGGCATATATGTCTTTATCCACACTGTAAAACACATATTTAATGCTGCAAAACAAACCGCAAATTTAGACGGTAAAGAAACAGGTATAGATTTTAAATCTTGGTTTGAACCAATCAGCAAACAAGCCCTGCGGTTAATGTTAGTTGGTGCCGTTATGGGCGTACTGGGGCTGGGGGGGAGCACCGCACTAAAAACAGTTTCACAAATTACAATTACACCTGTTTTATATGTTGGCGCAGAACTGGGTATGGCTGCGACAGGTGTAAGTAATGCGGCACAGTGTGGCGCACTAACACCAACCGAAAAAACAGGCGACACATCAGATATATTGAATCCAATTCTGCAACCATTTATGTGTGTTATGGGAAACATTAATTCTGTTATGTTGGCAGGGGCCGCTGGTGGTTTTGCGATGATGAACTATGCCTGGCTGGGGATGGGTGGCGGCGCATTTACATGGTTGGCAGGACTGACCCTGGTGCTGATGTTTCTGATTATCGGATTTGATTTATTCTTTCAAATTTTATCAGTGGTATTCAAACTGGTGTTCTTAATTGTATTCTTGCCGTTCCTGTTGGCTGCGTATGCATATGAACCCGTTTGGTCCAAGGCCAGTGGCTTAATGAGCAAATCGGTTGGGATGCTGGCTTCATCAGCGGTGCGATTGGTTGCAATTACATTAAAAGTTTTGGTTATTTACGCGACTGTTTCGTATACCGCCGATGCATTTATGCCAGGCCCCACAGATGGATACAGTGCAATATTGCCACCATTATTGACAGACGCACCAGAAAATCCAGACGCAAAAACAATGTCTGTTATGCAGGTATTTTCTGACTGTGAACGCGTATCACTGATTGATGGTCAAATGGACAAAGATAAATTTACAAATTGCTTTACCGCACGCAAGGCAGAAGTAGAAAGACAATACCCCGGCGCGTTTGATTTCTTGGGTGATGGGTTCGATTTTCTGCTGATGATGATGTGCTTGTTCTTTTTGTATTACTATGCAATAAGTCCAAAAATTGATAAAATGTTGCCAGCTGGTACTGTTAAATTACCAATCCCAGGCGAAGAAGCAAATGTTAGCAGCAAAGAAGAGTTTGATTATGGCGCATGGATTCATGACCTGGGACAGAAAATATGGCATGTTCCAGAACAAATCGCTAAAAAAGCAACCGAAAAAATGGGTAAGAAAAGTTAATTCATATGAAGATAATTCGCAGATTTTTATCCGTAATAATTATGATACTGTGCCTGGGGGGGACAGCATTTGCTGCATCATCAAATTTGCCGGCAGCTGATATTGGCGATTATGGCACATGGGCAACAGAAAATAATAAAAAAAGATTTATTGAAAATGTATCAAGCGATATAACCAATTTCCAGGATGACTTTCAAAAACAAATAATTGGGAATTATGTCCCGATAGAAGCCAAAGCAGGATTAGCGTTTATGAATGCGTTCTCGTTTATTTCGCGTGTTTTGGATACTTCTTTGGTACGATTTGTTATATTATTTATTATATTGGCGTATACATTTTGGGTGGCCTTTGAATCTTACACAATTATAACGGGCAAAAACAAACCTTATGACAAAGTTGTAGAAATCTTAAAAAAAGGTCTGATGGTTGTAATTTGGACTGGAATACTGTCTATTGGTCCAGCAGAAACGTTTATGATGGTAATGACGCCAATTCTGCGCGCTGCAACTTATACGTCTAATGGAATACTAGACATGGTATCAAGTGTCGTTGGAACAAAATTGCCGGACACATGTAATGCGATACGCGAATATGCCACAACACACATATCAGATACAAATATTTTACCGCCTGATGCGGCCGCAGATATTATGTGTCTGCCAACACGATTGTCTGGATTCTGTTATACCGCAATCGCCGTCGGATGGCGTTGGATGATTGGCGGAATTGGTAACAGCGCATTTACATTCCTGTGTGGCGGCGCTTTTGTTGCTGGGTTCTTGTACCTGGCATGGCGCTTTGCCTTTATTGCATTTGGGGTTGTGGCCGATTTATTCCTGGGGGTTATGATGCTGCCGTTTACTGCCGTTGCTGAAACCATCGGTAAAACATCGTACAAGGGTATCGCAGGCGATATCTTCAATACATTTATGGGAATTTTCAAAGCAGAATCTTTACAGACACAGATTATGCGTTTTGTTAATGCCGCATTACACTTTATCGTATTGGCTGTTGTTATCGCTGTTGCGTCTGGATTATTGTCAGGGTTAATCGATTTAAATTCTGGTACAGTACTGCCTGATTATAATACATCTGAATTCTGGATTTCGATATTGATGGCTGCTTTGACATGGTATCTGGCCAGCAATGCAATGAAAATTGCCACAGAATATGGTGGCGCAATAAATACTGCGATGGGCGACACATTAGAAAACGATACAAAAACATTGTTTAACAAAACCAAAGAAACAGCAACCAAATGGTTGAAGATTATTAAAAACGGTGGAAAAAAATAATATAAATAAAAACGGCGTTTGCCGTCTTTATTTATTTATTTCTGCAATAAACTTCTCGTGATTTTCTAATTCTTCGGGATGTGGTTCAAATTTACGGTATGGAAACCCATCGCCAATTTTGGGATGCGCCAACATGGCCGCATGTTGTTTCGCGATTATTTCAGAAACATCAGGTGCAGGCGCTGTGTTATCCAACTCAATATAAACTTTGGCCAGAATTTCTGAGTCAATTAATGCACCGTGCGCATCCGCACGTGCAGTCAATGAAATACCATACCATTTTGCCAGCGCATCCAAAGTATAACTTTTTGGACCAAAAACACGATTGCGTGCAATAACCAATGAATCCATCTGCTGAGCTCGTGGAATCTGGGGCAGATTCAACATTGCTAATTCATGATTTACAAACGGAAAGTCAAAGTCCAGACCGTTGTGCGCGACAATCGGACTGTCTCCAATAAAAGCCAAGAACTTTGGTGCGATTTCTGACATTTTGGGCTTGTCTTCCAAAAACGCGTTTGAAATTTTATGAACCGCATAGGTATCTGGTGGAATAATTTTACCTTCGGGATTAATATATTCATGGAATGTATTGTCAGTTATTTTTCCATCAACAACTTCAACTGCACCAATTTCAATTACGCGATCGCCACGCATGTATTCAAATCCAGTGGTTTCAATGTCAAAACAAATAATACGCGCCATAATTTTCCATTCCTTGATAATAATTGTTTGTGGTATTATAATAGAACGGTGGATTTAATGCTAGAAAATCTTAATGAAAAACAACGCGAAGCAGTTATGACAACTGATGGGGCGTTATTAGTGCTGGCGGGGGCTGGGACTGGAAAAACACGTGTTCTGACCACGCGTATCGCATATATTCTAAATAATAATATGGCCCAAGCATGGCAGGTGATGGCATTAACTTTTACAAACAAGGCCGCAAACGAAATGAAAAATCGTCTGAGTGATATGTCAGATGGCGCATGGTACCCTGGGGATATTTGGTGCGGAACATTTCATTCGATTTGTCTGCGAATACTGCGCGCAAATGCAGAACGCGCAGGACTGCAACGTGATTTTTTGATATTCGGTGAAGACGACCAAAAAACAGTGATAAAATCACTGCTGAGCGCATCTACAAAAACACCCGGTGATTATGTTGAAGAATTTTCTGCAATTAAAGACAAAGGACTGATTGCATTAAAAAACAAAGACAAATTGTTCAATGCATATAATGCAGAATTACAACGCTTGAACGCGGTGGATTTTGGCGATATTATTTTAAAGGTTCTGGAACTGTTTGATAAAAACCCAGATGTTTTAGCGCGATATCAAAATCAATTTAAATATATACTGGTCGATGAATTTCAGGATGTAAACACCGCACAAATGGAGCTAATTACCACGCTAATGCCCGTAAAAGAGACAGAAAGAGAGGGGCGCTATCTATTTTGCGTCGGTGATGATGATCAATCAATTTATTCATGGCGTGGTTCTGACAATAAACATATTTTGGGATTTGAGAATTTATATGGTAATGCCTCTATAATAATCGATACAAATTACAGAAGCACAGGAAATATATTGAACGCAGCTAATTCTCTGATTGCACATAATCCCAACAGATATGTTAAGGGACTGAACCCATATCCTGGTAAAGATGTGGGCGAACCGGTTTATGTTCTGACGTTGCCGGGCGACAGGGATGAAGCAAAAATCATTGCAGATGCAATTTTACGCGATGACACGAACGATTTTAGCAAGTACGCATTATTAATTCGCGCAGGCAGTCTGTCGCGTATATTCGAAGAAGAATTTGCAATGCGTGGTATTCCATATAAATTGATTGGCGCAACAAAGTTCTATGACAGAATGGAAATACGCGATGCGATTGCATATCTGCGATTATTGGTGCACCCGTTTGACGATATTTCTTTCCTGCGCGTGATTGCAAAACCGCGTCGTGGATTCGGCGATAAAGCAATTGATAAACTGCGTGCAGCAGGACCTAATTTGATTAGTGGACTGCGCAATGCCACATTGGCACCAAAACTGCGCGCGGCTGCGGATGAATTTTTAAATGCGTTTGATTTTGATTGGAATTTGATGTCACCGATGGATGCAGCAAAAACACTGTTGGAACGCGTAGGATACTTTAAAATGTGGTCTGAATCAAAAGATGCTGATGCAACAGACAGAATTGCAAATGTTCGCGAATTAATAACATCTGTGATATCAAAGTATGAAACGTTGCCTGAATTCTTGGAACAAGCCGCACTGATGATGACAGATGATAACGACAGTAATGATAATGCGCAAAATAGAAATACTGTCAGTATCATGACAATTCATGCTGCCAAAGGATTGGAATTCCATACAGTATTCTTGCCAGCGTGGGAAGATGGAATCTTTCCAAATGACAAGGCAATTAATGAAGGTGCAATCGAAGAAGAACGTCGATTGGCATATGTTGCAATTACACGCGCACGTGAACGTTGCATTATATCAAACGCTATGTCACGAATGGTCTTTGGTTCACGCCAATACAATTCCCCCAGCAGATTTATTACAGAAATAGATAACCGATATCTGGATTTCCAGGGGGGTGCACCACGCACATATTATGCGCCATCATACAACAATAATTCACATTCATCAAAAGAAGCAAAAAAGCCCATCAGTAAGCCAATATCTGCTGTTGGAAAATTAGTATCGCATGACGAACTGGGCGGGGGCGTTATTATTGAAGATAATGGCGCAATACTGACCGTTGCATTTAAAACACGTGGTATAAAAAAAGTCGCACGTGATTTTGTGAAATTTATTGGATAATTTGCTGTGTTTATTTATCAAAACATTTGAATTATTTAATTTTGGGCGGTATAAAAAATATTGCAATCAAAATGTTGGACTTAAAGCTTTAGCAATATGATGATTTTGTATAAAAGTAATAAATAAAAATCCCCCAATCGGGGGATTTTTTAGTTGGCTTTTTCACGATTTTGTTCAAACCAGTTGCGGATGTCTTCGACGCCAGAGTCTATCAGGCATTTCTCGCGCATCGCAGCGGAATCTGTGCTGGTGCGAACATCAATATCTTTTACATCATCTACCCCTGTACCTTTCAGGATTTCGTTCAGGGTTATGATATTGCGGCATGTGTTCGTTTCATAATCCTGAGTATTACTACATTTGTCGCTGTCCGCCTTGTCAATAACAGCCTTGAACTGAGATGTGGATGGTGTACAAATCATTTCTTCATAGCAATGCGGAACATTTGCAACCTGGGAACAATATGTCTTGATACGCGCATCTGGCCACGAAGGATTAGTTGACAGCTGTGTTTCATAACAATCATAGATTTCACTGAAACATTCGTTAAAGTTTGTACCCGCTTCGATTGCAGCTGCTAAGACAGATTCTTTTTCAGCAGTCGCAAATTCCAGACGCTTTTGCTGCAACGCCTGTTGAGCAGCAACCTTTTGATAACTGATATTCTGGGCAGATGTACGCAATTGTTCACCATACAGGTCACAATCTGCATTTGCATCCAATGCGTATTTTTGCATAATGCTGCGACGTGCGTCCGCAACCGGCCCACGCAATTCAGAATACGGATCACCATTTGATGATGTATAACCAAAACAGGTCGCAGAATTCGATGCTGTATAACCAGTGTTTGGCACCACAAAGTTCAATTCATAGGTACCACTGTTATTAACACTAATCACACTGTTGTAATTATATGGACACTGGGCGGCACCATTGCCACATTTGCGCGCACCAGACGGTGGCATACCACACGCTTCGTAAATACCGTTAAAGCATGAATCCAGAACACGTGAACATACATTATTATGCGCATATTCGAATAATTCATACCCCCATGTTTCTGCCAATGAATCTTTTAAATTATCAGCATCAGCCAATGCACCACCAATACCAGACAGTCCATTAACAACATTTGCTAGGTTACTATATGCAGAAGTTAAATTTTCTGTATTATCTTTAGTAATAGTTAATGTTCTTTCTTTGGCATCTGCCCAAGACTGTAACTGCGCCAGGATTGTTGAACCGCTGCCATCCAAACGACTTACATCAAAGCCAAAGTCGTTTCCACTTTCTGAACAATAGCTTGGCATTGTTGTATTAGAACATTTAGAATTATCATAGTACCCGTGAGACTGACACCATTCGGTAGCATCGTCTTTGCCATTTTCATTACTGTCTTTATTGGCCGTATACCGATCTGCCATATCCTGCCATGAAACACAGTTCATAACTTTTTCTGCATCGGTTAACTGAAATGCCTCGGAAACATCTTTACCCTTGTTCGCAATCAAAAGCGCCAATTCACCAGACACCTTAATTAATTCTTCGTTGGCTGTTTCCAGTTGTGATTCAGCCTCAGCGAATGCCTTGACACGACCAGCACAGGCACAACGACGCTGGGCCGCGTTACGCGCGGTACAAATTTCATCCATACATGTATAATACGATTCCATACAGTTATTGTATGCTTCATTTGAAATCAATCCTGTTGTTGAATCCAAAATATTTGCATAATTTCCTGTATTCAATTTACTGGACAATGTGGAATAAGAATAACTGCTTTTTGTAGAGCCACGGATGCCCGCACTGGCCATTGATGCACGCGACGTGTTAACCACAGGATTTGATGCAGTCCGTGCACGTACACTGCGTGTGTTACGGGCATTGGCACGAGATGTCGCCGCCGTCGCACGTGAAACGACATTGCGAACACCACCAGCATTGGCACGAGATGTCGCCGCCGTCGCACGGTTAATTGTTGCACGGGATGTCACCCCACGCGATGATACTGCACGTGATGGGGCAACGTTATCAGAAACAACATTCTTTGGCACAACCGCTGCACGCGACATAACTTCACGCGTTGCAGTTGTACGCGTCGCGTTCGAACGCGGATTAGAACGATTGGCTGCACGCGTTGATTGTGCACGACCATTTTGCACACGTGCATTAGCAATATCATTAATTGGTGCAATTGGATCTGCAAACACCGAACGAATTGAAAACAATGTCGAACAAACAAAAAACGCACCAGCCAGTAAAAATACTGTGCTCATGGCATTCTTGAAAGAATTTGCGATTTTTTGACTTTTCATAAAACTCTCCCTGTGTTCCGGGAAACGCCCAGAAACCCGACCTTTCCGAGACACAACACCATATAGATGCATGTCTATTTTATTTGATTATAGCAATTTTTTTTAGGTCTGTAAACAGTTTAGTGTACAGGATTCACTAATATATTTTCCAGGAATAGCATCAAATAGATAAACATATGAATGTGTATATAATTGTGATATGAACATGACAATAAATTACAGTTTTTAAAAACCGCCAAATGGCGGTTTTTGTTATCTTGATATACCTTTCAATTTTTCCAACAAACGTGCACGCACCTGAGAACGTTCTGCAGGCGTTATAAGAGCAGATAATTTATGATGTTTAACCGCGATTTGGCGCAATTCATATTCGGTATCCAAGATAAAATACAGATCACGCGCAGCATCAAACAGATGTTCATTTTGTTTGGTGCACAAATTCTCGAACTCATCAGCGTTGTTATTTATATATATTTGCGATGGACTAAATTGCCCCATGTCAGTCGCCATTGTTCCAGCCAACATAAGCTGATTTCCAGGTTGCGCATAAGAAAGGTGTTTGTGCGTATAATCTGACTGGCGTGTGCTGAATGCGTTTTCAGTTATGTCTAACTGATACCGTTCATATTTACCAGGCTCAAACATCCATTTACCAAAACAAAAAACACGATTCCATTTCTTTGGGTATGTGTAGACAGGTGTGCGACGAATGGAAATTTCATAATTATCAACCAGGATATTATATTCTCGATGTCCCCCCTCTAGTTTTTCACCTTTTAAATCCAACTTTGCCAAATCGGTGTTACGCAAAACCTTGACCAATTCTTTTAAAAATTCAGCTTCAGCCTTTTGTTCAGAGGTAAAATTACAATGCATTTCTTCCGGCGAAAATTTAATTACTTTATCTGTCATAAAAACTCCTTTTTATTGACAGTAGAACACATAAACACAAAATGTCAAATGCTTTCATTCCTGTGGCACAGCACATAAAAAAGCTGGTAATCTGAACATTATGAAGAAAATACAAATTCATGCCGGTGCAATTATTTTAGGCATGCATGACGCACTGGTATCTTTAACAGGATTGATATCAGGGCTGACATTCGCGTTGGCAAATCAAAAAATAATTATATTATCCGCAATAATTGCATCTGCGACTGCGGCACTATCAATGGGCGCATCAGAATACCTGGCAGAAAAAACAAGACATAACAAATATGCAATTCGAACAGGAATAATAACCAGTTCTGCATACGCAATAACATGTGTTATTTTACTGATACCATTTTACATGACAAATAAAACTAATATCGCATTATTAGCATCGTTGGCAATTGCAGTATTAATAATTTTTTGTTGTAATTTTTTTATCAGACGCGCACACAACAGACGCTGGTGGCGACACGCAATTGAAATGCTTATTATATGCACAATCGTGTCTGTCATCGCGTTTTTAATTGGCGATGTTGCACAAAAAACACTGGGTATAAATATATAATATAAATTATCTTTGTTTGCTGTCGCGAACAGAAATTACAAGACCACCAATCAACGCAGACATACAAGAACTTGCCATTGAACGTGTTTGTGATTTCTCATTTTCAAAATCAGATGCACATGTGTAAATCATACCGATCATTCCACCAACCACAGCCAAAACACCAATAACATCCGTTAAGTTTCTTTTTTTATTTTTCGTTTTTTTTTTCATTTATTAATCGCCGTTTGTACATATGTTATACAGTTTTTTACAACTGTCAAACATCAAAATTGTTAATTAATTAAATTATCAGACATTATTTTATCGCATCTTGAAAAACGCACAAAAACTTTTCTGTGGATAATTTACAAAAAGTGCTACATCAGAATGACCAGAACATAAATATTTTACAATTCCACATGTTGTGCCAACCTGTCTGTCAGGATATAAATTATAACAACATTTAAAACAATTTTTTTCGTTTATGATATTTTTATCACACCTGAATTCTATAAGTTGTCTTAATCTATACTGCGTAACATTCAAACAAAAATATTCTTGTTTTGCCCTAACAGATGGAATGCCTGCAAATAATCGTGCACGTAAAATTTCCAGATCCATAATATATATATTCCTTTGATAACGACCGGCAAATATATCAATTATTTTTCAAATGTCACGTGATTTATTTCTTATATTCCAGGGAAAGATTATTTAATATAAAAAACAATCCCCTTTAGGGGGACATTTTTATTATGTGTGAACAGGATAAATTTATGCTAATTTATCATATGGCTTTTCCAAAAAATGCTGATAAATATGCGCAAATTGAATTGGTGTTGTACCAGTTGCAGTTAACACCTTGACCAATGTATCACCTGTTATCCATCGCGGCTGTCCGTACTTTGATTGGCGTTTACTGACATTAAAAGTAGTCGCATCCATTCCGCACAATAATGCCAGGCCAGAACACGACTTGCCGTTTTGTTTTGCAATGTGATTTATTGTTGACCACAACGCATTATTGTAAATAAGATATTTATCTTTCATAACCTTTCCTTTGTCACATGTTAACAAAACGCGAACAGGACTAATTATGGAATAAATTCATGCATTTTGTAATAAGTTGTATTTCCTAATTTTAATAAAAAAATCGCCCACGTAGAGCGGAGGAATTTTATTTATGTTTTGATAATTTTTTTGCAACCCATTTATCAATACCACGCTGACGACCACCACCCCAACTGGACCAACCATCGGTATCAACAATGCATCCATCACACAGTTCTGCAACATCCGAAAAACTGCGGCCGCGACCACCACCACCATGTGACGCGAATGGAATAACAGTCTTGCCTGACAAATCATATTTATGCAGGAAACTTTTTACAGGCTGGGACAAGTGATTTGCCCAAACGGGTGAACCCAGAAATATAATATCATACTCGGTAAAGTCCGGCGCAGGTCCTGCCAGTGGTGGCAATATATTTTCTTTTACCTGCTGCGTTAATAATTCTTTACGCACCTTGTCATCTGCAGGATACGGTTCTGCAACCAGTATGCGATACATATCACCTCCGGTCTGCTCGTAAATTGCACGCGCAACATCACCAGTATTACCGTCCTGCATTGAAAAATATGCAACCAAGACACGTGGTTCTGACGATGTGTGCGCGTTGCTTGCGTTTGTTGTATTCGCTGTGGCATTAGCGGTAATACCAAGTATCAATATTGGCAATGTAATAAAATTTTTTGTGCGCATGTGGGTTCTCTCTCTTCCTCTGGCCAGCATATAATGCCACGAGCTGCAGCAGATTTCCACAGGACGCTTTACCCAATTTTAAACCGCCCATTGGGCGGTGGGTTTAACGCGTACGTTGTAATTTTCTAAATGGGCAAGATGCGCCAAAAATATACCTGTAATCTGCACCACCCAGTGCGCGCGGGCAATTTTTATCTGTACATCCCTGTGATTTACACGAATTAAATTTACAACTGAATTTACGAACAGGTTCTGTCCA
>CAJGDN010000003.1 GCA_904502245.1 uncultured Alphaproteobacteria bacterium
CAACTGGTATGTGATGGTGCCGGCATATCATTAATGCCAGAATGGTGCACCATGCGTAACGAACGATTGATAGAAGTTCCAAACATCGATTTTGACTATGAATATATTTTAACAGGAATCGGAAATCCATTAACAATAAAAAGTCCAAAAGTTCAAGCATTTTTAGAGTTCTTTTATGATTTTTGCAAAGAATATGATATTCCGCTGGAAATGTTTGAATAATAAAAAAGCACCGTTTGGTGCGTTTTTTTATTTACATAATAACTATGATTTAACGACTAAACTGACATAAAAATCGATTTAATTTATTAAATTTTGCGCATGTGTATTCTTCTAAAAATTTTGGATTGTGAGAACAGATGTCAAATGCTGCATGTGGATAGCAATCTAGTTTGCCACCCAACATCGGGGTTAATGTTCTGAAATTCTTCTCTTGAAATACATCGTTGTTAAAATACATATGCATCGCATTATAGAACAAGTACATTTGTTCCGGATTTTTTGCCATACGAGTCACATAATCTATAACTGGAATGCGTTCAATTCGCGGCGAATATATTTTCGACAAAGATGTCTTTTGTGATTTTCTTGCCACCGCATTATTTACACGCTTTGAAAATTCTGCTGGATCCATACAAGGTTCAACCCCATATTGCTGAGCATAAATCATAACTGTTTTTGGATCGTGCAAATCATCTAAAACGGGTGCTGTGTGATTAATTTTCTGTAATGTTTGTGTATAATTTGCATATATTTTTTGATTTGCAGGTATGTTATCTGACAACAATACATAATATTGAAAAGTATTAAATAAATCAACATAACACCACAATTCATTATGTTGTGAAAACAGTATCATATTATGGAACAGTTCTGTAACACCGCCATCAAGTTCTATACTAACGTCAACAGGATTCAGCGGACAAAATGGAACAACACTGTAATTATACTTTATACTGTTTACTTTATTACCGGATTTATCCACAACCAAACCAGATTCTAAATATTTAAAATCAATATTTTGTGCCATCGCATAATTAAATGCAATTTTTGCAATTCCTGTTTGAAAAGCAGAATTTTGTAAATCAAAATTATAGGCGACAATTTGCAACGGCAATTTTGATATATCACAACGCAATTCTCGACTTAAATCTGGACAAGATACAACCTTGCCTGCTTTGATATTCGCATTATAATGCTTGCCATTATATACAATCGTACCCGTACATGGTGGTGTAGACTTTGTATTATTGGTTTTGGAAAAATCGTCTATCCTGCTGATTATCGGATTAAATATCTTGGTAAAAGGCGCATCGATATGCTTGCTAATAAAATTATTACAATCCGGACAACATATGTCTTCTGATTCATACAAACCACCCAGCGCATTTTGAATAACATGTTCTTTGCTGCGCGTTGTGATTTCTCGGTTACAATAAATACAATTACATCTTTGAGCCATAACAAGAATTATTATATATACTTATTTTCGTTTTGTCAATACGTTTTTAAAAACTTTGTCCTCATCTTTGGTCGTTATTATACAATTTGATAACTAAAAATATGCATATAAACTGAATAAGACTTGTTAAAATGCTATGTGAGGCGAAGTGTGATGCAGGCGGACCAAATCAACTGACCGACCAATATTGGAAATCTGGGACTTTGGACTTGCCTTGGCATCTTGACAAAGGCTACCTGTTTTAAAACGCACCATTTGGTGCGTTTTTTTCTCTTGGCTTAAATGCCTGCGAGGCAACCGTGACGATTTTGCTGCACTACACTTGCAAAATCTACTTGTTGTGTTTGGATTTCCATGCTTTTTTGATTTTTGTGCCGATAGCAGTTTCACCCCAGGGCGGGCTGTTTTTATTTTAACCAAGAGTAGCAACTCCAACCCATTTTCGCCCCACGTGCCAAAACCACCCAAAAAATGTGACACGACAATAAAAACACCGCCCGATTGGGCGGTGTGGGACGTGAGAAAAGATGTTATTTTTTTGCCGTCTTTTTTACAATTTTCTTAGGACGTGATGGTGCAACCCGCGCTTCGTCCATTGCCATTATGTCAATTTCGGCATCACCACGCGCAACATCTATTATGTGATTTACGTTACGACGTAAATTTGGATGATTATCGGCATATTTCTTTATCCCAACCAGGACTGCCGCCGTTACAATCTTTTCCATATCGTTCATGTCCAGTTGTTCTGATACGCGACCACGTATTGCGGATACAACATTGTTTATTGTCTTGCGCGTGCGGCGAAAAAAACTGCGACGACGATGCGCACGAACAATTTCATGTATCCACATTAATATTAAACCAACAACCAATGGTACAATTACACAAAACAAGAAATAACGATACCAACCATCACAAAATGTGGTTGTAAACATAGCATCACATATACGTTTAAAATGTAAAAATGATATCGCAATCATTTCATACACCGCCAATACAGTTAGACATATTTTTGATTTTAATAACATGGTTCCCCCCTGTTTTTTTCTTGTACCATCAGGATACAAAAAATTGAAATTTATGTCAGCAGGTATGAATTCCCCAAAAAGAAAACCCCCGAAAATTCGGGGGATTGATATTATTCTGATTTTGTTTCTGTGGGTACATCGGGTGCGCCTGCATCATCATGCGCTTCGACCGCGCGGGCAACTGTTTCTAATTGCAACAACTGATTTTCTAATGCGGCACGTTCAGATGATTTATACCCTGTTTCTGTATCGGTATTTTCGGTTTCCGATTTTGCAATCTTTGAATGTGATACAATCGCAGGATTAATCAAATTTTTATAAATCTCAATCGCATGATGTGTGCCCGCAACGTCGCGCGCCAACAACTTATTTTCAGGCCCCGGGAAAAACCATTCGTCCAGTTTTACCGCCGTTATCTGCATAATTGGACGGGCACGCGCCTGGGCCAACCACTGTGGCAGTGTCGGCATATCAGAATAATACCACAACGCCCCCCAATAAAAGCCCCCCATAACGACAACACCACGTATAATACCAAATATTACCCCCAATGTGCGGTCAGTTACGTTCATAATACTGTCTTGGATTTTATCGCGCAATTTCTGGTTTACAAAACCAACCAAGATTAACACTGCAAAAAATATGACAAAGTACGATGCAACCAATGTCCCAACAGTTGATTCAGACAAATTAAACCAGGACTGGAATAATTTATCCAACCAGGGAGATGCAAAACGTGCGAAAATCGCCGCAACAACCCACGACAATGTGGCGATAGTTTCAAAAACACCGCCACGAATTGTCGCCCAAATAGTAGACAACAGAACAATGCCTACATAAACATAATCAAGTGCTGTTAAATCAAACATATTTGTTCCGATTTATATTATTTCTTTTTATTATCGCCACGAACCAGTACATAACCCAATCCTGCAACCAATACAATCAGCAAGCCCCAGAACCAGATTGTTCCGCCCTGGTTATTTTTTTTTTCAGGTTGTGCAGCCTGTTGTTCAGCAGCACTGTATTCTGAAATTGCAGATGTACGGTCAGCGTGTTCTGATTTGAATTTTTCTGCGTCTTCGGCCATTGCTTTTTTGTTTGCAGCCGCAGCAGCCTTTTGTTCATCGGACAAATCAATTTCGATATGCTGACGCAATGTGTCCTGCATAAAATCTGCATAACCTTGTTCACATTTATCGCCAATTACCAATACAGGAACACCACCAGATTCAAATTCACATTTTTTTAATGCAGCAGCAAATTTTTCCTGGTTTGCAGGTTCCATAACATTAACTTCGGTTACCTGTAATTCAGGATATTCATAAATCAATGTACTGGAAATAAATTCACGCGCATGATGACAATGTGGACAATGCGGTGAATGGTAAATCGTTATGTTTGCCGCGGATGCCGCACCAACAAATGCCAAACCAAAAATCGCAGATAAAATTGATAATTTTTTCATATTTTACTCCTTTCGTGATGTGATTATAGAAAATATTTCAAGGAGGGCGCAAGTGCTTTTATCATAAAATTCATTCCTGTTGATTTATTATTCAAGCCGGGGCATCATAAAGTAAAAAAGGAGAGAGAATATGTTTACCTTGGCACAATACCCCCTGCCATATGCAACAGATGCACTGGCACCATATATTTCCCAGGAAACGCTGGAAACACATCACGGCAAACACGTGGCAACATATATCGACAATCTGAATAAATTGATTGAAAACACGCCGTATGATGAAGTCTCGTTAGATGAAATCATTGTGCAATCCGCCGGCCGGCCGTCTGATAAAAAAATATTCAACAATGCCGCACAGATATACAACCACAATTTTTTCTTTCAGGGAATGTGCCCGAATTGCACCACCGAGATGCCTGTTGAAATTATTGCTGCATTTGGCAGCGAAGAAGACTTTAAAAAACAATTTAAATCTGCCGCATCCAGCCTGTTTGGCAGCGGATATACTTGGTTGGTTCAGGATGGAGATCAATTAAAAATTATAAATACTGCAAATGCAGACACGCCAATGGTATATGATATGAAACCGCTATTAAACCTGGATGTGTGGGAACATGCATATTATCTGGATTATAAAAACAGGCGTGCTGATTTTATTGATAACTTCCTGGACAATTTGGTCAACTGGGATTTTGTTGCAGAAAATTTACGCAATTAAAACAAATGGGGGGGGGCATCACCCCATTTGTTTATCGATCATATATCACTGGCGTCTTGTTAATAGTATAAATACGACCATCGTTTTCAATATTATAGTACACGTAGATAACATTCGATGCACCAAATGTGTTGTGCCACGGTGACATACCCCCGATTACCTGACGCATGGTATTATATGGAAACACTGCTTTAAATGTATTATCAAAAACACGTGAATACTTGTCACCAAATTCAGGTTTTACAATCATATTCAGTGCGATAATTCCATTCGGTGCAACACGCGACTTTAAACGTTCCAAAAATTCAACCGTTATCAATGATTCTGGAACCTGGTACGAATTAGAATAAACATCCAGCAATATAAAATCGTATTGTTCATCAGTGTTTTTTAAATACTGACTGGCGTCCGCAACAATAAACTTTTTATTTGGTGATAATTTCTGGCGCAAAAAATATTGTTCAGATACATCTTTTAACGTGTGTTCTATATCAACGAACGTGTAATCATTATGCGTGTCATTTAACCCCAGTGTAAAGCCCCCTGCCCCCAGAACCAGGATTTTATATGTGTTATCCGCAGGCATTGTATCTATGAAATTTTCATTCAGATAATCTATATAATCTGCCATGCCTGATTTATCACGACGATATACAGACATCGGCAATCCGTTCATATACAAAATACGTTCATCGATAGTTTCACAAACGCTGATGGTTGAATTCGCGTTATTTACCAAAATACCAAACCGTTGTTTCTGGTACGTGTTGCTGTTGATATATAATGACGCCCCCAATACCATACCACACACAATCCATACCCACCAACGACGACGTAAAATTAACGCACCAACAACTGATAGGGCTGTTATCAGAACTACTGTATAATTTACCCCAAAAAATGGCATTAACAATAATGTTGTTGCAATTGAACCAAACACAGATCCAATTGTATCCCATGCCATGATATTACCGGTTGATTTGTGCGAATACGTATGTAGTTCACGCGACAACAGTGTTGTGTTAAAACCAAATAAAAATGGCCCAACAGATAGAAATATTAGCGAGTAGATAAAAGTTTGAATCACACCAGATGTCAATCCACCACTATACATTGCTGAAAAATAATACGTAATTAGTGGGAAACTGGCCGCGCAGACAGACAAGAACGCAATAACAAGGAAACTGATGTTTAACACGCCACGGATTTTGCCGTTATTAACACGTTCTGATTCCCCCATAAAGTACCCAAATGACATAAAACCTAGAAATATTGCCATGATAATACTGGTGATAACAGCACTGGACCCAACATAAAATGATAATTGACGCAAAACAGCCAATTCCAATGATAAACTGACATAACCATTTAAAAAAATTAAAAATACCAATGTCGCGCGTGATAATTTTCGCATCCCGCATTCCCCTTTATCTTTGATTTGCATACTAATAAAATATCATTTTTTGCGCAACGTAAAATATTAATGTACATTCATTAATCTGATATCATCAAATTCAGGGAAACGATTAAACATTGCACGCGCAAATGGACACAGGGTCATTACATGTCGATGCTGGGCACGCGCCATGTTCGCAACATTACGTACCAGCGTCAAACCAATCTTGCGATTCCTGAATTCTGGGGCAACACCAGTGTAATCAATAATTAATTTATCTGCACCAATGCGAACAAATGTGATTTCACCAACCTTGCGCCCATTTACGACGGCTTCAAACCCATCGCGTTCAGGAGATATAAAATATTGGATGTTTTCTGACATACAATAAATATATCACGCACACAAAATAATTTAAATACGACAGTATTCCAAATAAAAGACGCCCAAATGGACGTTCAATTATTTAATAGAATCATAATTCTTTCGAATAATTTTTGCACTGCGTCGCAGGGCTGCAGATTCAGTCGCATCCATCTTTGGATTCAATGTTGCAATCACCCCAGAATTTCCAACAACACGTGGCATAGACATCGCAATTGCTTTGTTCGCAATACCATCAATAATTGATACTGTTACAATACGATGTTCGTCATTAACAATACAACGAACCAGGTCTGCAACCGCACCGGCAATACCATCCCATGTTGCGCCACGACCACGAATTATCTCGTATGCGGCATTATGTACGCGATGTTCAATTGTATTACGCGTTGTTTGTGGCAAGCTGATTTTTGTCTGGCGACAAAAACTGTTTAAATCAATACCACCAACGCACGCAGACGACCATACAACCATACTGCTGTCGCCGTGTTCACCCAATACGTACGCATTAATAGACTGGGTCGATACAGATAATTGGCGCGACAGAATTGTACGCAGACGCGCAGAATCCAACATAGTACCTGTGCCAATAACGCGTGATGCGGGCAGTTTTGATAATTTCTGGGCCAACATAACCATTACATCCAATGGGTTTGTAACAATTATTAATTTTACCGTTTTTGCATCAACATTTGCCATTACACGCGGAACAATATCTGATATTACCGCAGCATTTGCATTCAATAAATCTGTACGGGTTTCGCCCGGCTTTTGATTTGCGCCCGCAGCAATAATTACAATTTCCGAACCACGAATTGCACGATAATTATTTACCGCAGTTATTTTAATATCATATGAAAATGCCGCAGCATGCCCCAAGTCTTCGGCGGCGGCGCGTGCGCGTACACCATCGCGATCAAACAAAACAATTTCATGTGCCAGACCGGTATTTGCAACCGCGGTTGCAACAGCAGAACCAACAGACCCCAGACCAATAATTGTGATTTTCATATTATTCTCTCCCATACTTATTTCAGATATATTATATCATAAAAAATTTAGATTTGTATGCGGAATAAAAATAAAAAACGGGGCAATGCCCCGTTTAGTTTAATACGACTTTGCCACGAACACATATGTCGGATCGTTATCATCCAAACAACGACGTGTGATTTTATGCTTTTCCATAAGACCATCAAACTGTTCATTTGTTGTCATTTCATATTTGATGCGGAAAAATCCAATTTCGCCGTTTGTCAGTGCAGAATCCAAGGCGTCTAAGTCCGCAACATCGTGTATCATTTCGTCATTACGTTTTTCAACGCGCGCAACCATTGTATCGTGAATGTCACGCATGATATCATTTACGTCAGCAATCAATTCGTCGACAGTAACTGTGCGCTTGGATTCACGCCCCAGATCACGACGCGTAATTGTAACATTACCGGATTCCATTTCGCGTGCACCAATTTCAACACGTAATGGCACACCACGTTTAATCCATTTCCACATTTTATCTGGCGCACGCATGTCAGATGTATCAACCAGAACACGGATACCCACAGTACGCAATTTTTCACCTAAATCTTCGGCATATGCATTCAGTTTTTCAACCGTATCTTCACGCGTAATTGGAATAATCACAACCTGATATGGCGCAACAAATGGCGGTAAAACAAGTCCATCATCATCAGAATGAATCATAAACATCGATCCCATCATACGTGTTGTTGTGCCCCATGATGTCGTCCAGCCGTGCTGTAATTTACCATCGTTGCCTAAGAACTGAATCCCGAATGATTTCGAGAAATGCTGTCCCAGGTCATGCGATGTGCCAGCCTGCAAAGCTTTCCCATCTTGCATAATATGTTCCAAAGTGTATGTATGGTCTGCGCCTGCAAAACGTTCTTCGGGTGTTTTTTCGCCCATAATTGATGGTATTGCCAATATTTCGCGCATATAGTCGCCATACATTTTGTGCATTTTGCGTGCGTCTGCATTCGCTTCTTCGTGAGTAGCAAATACGTTATGACCTTCTTGCCAATTAAATTCAGATGTGCGCAAGAACATACGTGGACGCATTTCCCAACGCATTACGTTTACCCACTGGTTCAATTTCAGCGGCAAATCACGATAAGATTGTACCCAACGCGACATCGCTTCACCAATAATAGTTTCTGATGTTGGACGAATAATGTATGGTTCGGTCAATTTCGAATCTGGATCAGGTTGCAATGAACCATCAATCATCTTTAAGCGATGATGTGTTACAACCGCACATTCTTTGGCAAAACCCGCAACGTGTTCTGCTTCTTTGTTAAAAAAGTCTATTGGGATTAACAGTGGAAAATTCGCATTCTGCACGCCATGCGCCTTGATACGACGATCCATTTCATCACGCATTAACTCCCAAATCGCCCAACCATATGGTTTAATCGTCATACAACCACGCACAGGCGCACTTTCCGCCAAATCCGCGGCAACGATTAAGTTCTGGTACCATTCGCTGAAGTTTTCAGCACGTGTTGGTGTAATAGCTGTTTTCATTTTCTAAATCTCTTTTATTTTTATCGTTATTATTTTTTATCTTTTAATTCCATGTATTTTTCCGACACTTGTTTTTGCAGGACGTCGGCAATCTGCTTTCTATCTAACCCCGTCAGGGGTGGCGGTGGCAGCAATGTTATTTCAACCGTAAATCCACCCAGCATCATGATATGAAACACCTGACCAAATGCACTGCGTTCAATTTTACATTTTGGCCCCATGTCCATTTTTTTGTTATCAAAATATGCAAAGTGATCGGCCAATGTCTGTTCATCAATTACAGAACCGTCTTTATAACGATAATGCATCGCCATTGGCTGAACCGTTACATTCGAATTTTCAACAAAATTAAACAGTGTACTTTTAAACGGTTTTACATATGCACCATTTGTTGTTGTACCTTCTGGAAACAGAATCATTGGATATTTCACAGATTGAACCGCACGCTGAACCACCGCCAGGGCATCACGCGCATGTGATGGACGACGGTCAACGAATATCACACCAAACTTTTTCGCAACCCAACCAACCAATGGCCAGTTTTCCATTTCTTTCTTGGCAATAAAGCTGCCGTGAAAGACTGATGGGAATGTCGCAATTTCAAACACAGATATATGATTAGAACATATCATCAAGGGACGCGCATCAGACAGTTTACCATGCACAACAATCTTGACCCCAGCCAGTTTAATCAAAATCCACATAAATATCGGCATATACCGCACTGCAATTCGGCGGGGCATTAAGACAATTATTGGCAATTGGATAACAACCATTACCCAGAATAATATAAACTTAATCGTCGCAGTCGTTGTGTTAAAAATATTCTGTTTACGTAACTTTGCCATTTTTTATTCTTCACCTTCGGATTTTTCGCTGTCTTCAATATATTCTGCATCATCCGCATCTTCACGCAATAAAAAGTCAACAAATGCACGCACCGCCTTGAACGGACCAACAACAGGGAATGTTAAAATTTTACCAACTGTTTTAATAATTTTTTCTTTCTCGTCTTCTGGTGAACCAAGCGCATTTTCACGCCCCAAGAAATGTTTCTGATATGCAGCGTCCATTTTACGCGTTTCAACAACCACAAACACATCATACGAATTGAATGGCACATCAACAAACACACCACGCCCAAAAGTTGCCCCCAGGCGCAAATATCCCTTAATCAATGGGGTCATTTCAGAACGCGCGTCAGATGCATCAACAAATTCACGTGGCAATATATTCATGCGCGCCATTTTTGGATTTACGCCATCCGCAAATTTTTCCGGTAGCACTGTTGCACGAATACGCGATGGCGACAAATGATTATAATACAGGTATGAGATTGCCTGGGCACTGCGCGCAGGTTTCGTTCCAACAAATGACGCAACCCCAAACACAACACCAATTTTACGACGCACAATCAATTCACCCAATCCAGCCCACAACATGCGCAACACCAACGCATTTTCACGATATGCCGGATCAACGCATGCGCGCGACATTTCGGCAATGTTACCTGGATACTTTTTTATTTTGGATATATTAAATTCATTTTCTGTATAAAAACCACCCATTTTTTCAGCGGAATTTCTATCAATAATACGATATGTGCCAACAACACGCCCCTGATGAAAAACAGCCATGTATTCCGCAAAACGGTCATAGGCATCGTATTCTTCGCCCAGCGCACGCTGTTCTTCGGTTGCACCCGCCCCTTCTTCCAGACAGAAGACATTATAACGTAATTGACGAACCTGTTTGCGTTCTTCTTTGTTACGGGTTAAGCGGACTTCGAAATCACGTATCTTGATAGCCATAAATATATCCTTTGTACATATATAGGAAAAAGAATATCAAACAAACGCCCAAGATTCAATGATTTTATTTATATTGATTTTTTGATTATTACAAACTATGATAACATCGTCGCAAAGAGTTTTTGTGATGGGCGTGAGAACCCGTACAACGCGTCAGACAAGACGTTAAAACTCCAGCCATTGGGTTGGAGTATGCTGAATATATTGAATAAAGCATGCAATCCGTTGTATTGTTCTCAAGCTCCAACCACCAAGTTTTTCTTGGTGTTTTTTGTTGTAAAACAATGGAGTGGAACGATGAACAAAACATGCGAATACTGTCCTAGTGCAGAAATAGAAAAAAATGACTATGCTGATGGCACGAAAGAAAAAAGGTCTGAACGTATGCCGACTGTATCTGTGCTGACACCGATATACAATACAAATCTTGAACATTTGCAGAAATGTATCGAGTCTATTTTAAATCAAACATTTACCGATTTTGAATTCATTATTATGAATGACAGTCCCGATAATACAGATTTAGAAAAATTCGTTTTATCATTTCAAGACAAGCGTATTCGATATATTAAAAACGATAAGAACATCGGGATTTCCGCTTCACGAAATAAACTGATTGATTTAGCGCGCGGAAAATATATCGCCGTATTTGATCATGATGATATTTCACACCCAACACGCCTGGAAAAGCAAGTTGCTTTTATGAATGCAAATCCATATGTCGGCGTCGTTGGCGCATGGGCGCATTGGTTTGGCGAAAAAGATTTTATACGCAAAAACCCAGAATATGATACTGACATAAAAATAAGACTGACCGATGTATGCGCAATAATGCACACAACCGCAATGATACGAAAATCTGTGCTGACAGAAAACAATATCAGGTACGAAGAACAATACACACCCGCCGAAGATTATCGTCTGTGGGGGCAATTAATGCAATACACTGATTTTCACAACCTGCAAGAAGTATTGGTGGAATATCGATGGGAAGACGCTAATACTTCAAACAAAAATAGCGACAAAATGAATATCGCACACAATTCAATCAAAATGCAAATTTGCAACAAATTCCCGATGTACAGATTGGCATTTGAACGCAGTCTGCGACGGATACGCATCCGGTTGTTTGGAAAAATCCCACTGATAAAAATCAAAAATAAATGGGCATTGCTGTTTGATTGTATCCCGTTGGTAAAAATAAAAGATTAACACGATGAAAAATCTGATAAATATTGTATGTTTTTTTATTCCAATACCATCCGTACGACGACAAACACGTCGCGCATTGAAAGACAAATGGGATAAATATACTAATAATCCAATGATGGTTATAAAACACCTGAACAGAAAACCTATTATTCTGTGGATTGACCATGCTTTGGGTGGTGGAACAGAAGTATATTCAAAACATCAATTTAAAATACTGAGGCACAAATACGATATTATTCGTATGCAATATTTTCCAGCAACAGAACTGTATCATATCACACATACACGTAATAAAAATTGGCGCTTCAAAACAAATAGTCTGGATGATATTTATCAATTTTGCTGTGGGATAAATATTTGCGAAATTGTTCTGAACAATATCGTCGCATACAAAAGCGCAACTGACATACTGGATTTTGTAAAAAAATTGAAACAAAATGCTATTCCGAAACCATGCGTATCTTTTCGCGGACATGATTTTCACTGCATGTGTCCCAGTTTTAATTTGATTAACTGTGACGGTAATTATTGCGCTTTGAAATATGATGGCGGGTGTGAAAAATGTTGGAGGCAAAAAAAATTAGCAGCTGATCCTATATCCCACAACATATTAAAGTCAGGCGCAACAGATGTTTGTACATGGCGCACAGCATGGGGTAACTTTCTGGAAAACACAGCAGATTCTGTAATTGTATTTTCAAAAAAAATTGCAGAGTTATTCATATACGCATACCCACAAATAAAAAATAAAGTTCAGGTTATACCACACACCGTACGCGAATATAAAACAGTTAAGATAAAACCACACAATGAAATAAACATTGCTGTCTTGGGTACAATTTCACAAGTAAAAGGCGCAAATGTTATACGCGATATGGCACAACATTTGCCCGACGGTACAAGTATAAAAATTATTGGAACAATGAAAAACAAACCAGACAATATATTTGCGCACGGAAAATACAAGGCACGCAATCTGCCACGTATTATGCAAAAACATAAAATCGATTTGGTTTTTATTCCATCTGTTTGGCCTGAAACTTTCTCGTACACAACATCCGAAGCAATGTCAATGGGATTGCCTGTTGCATGCTATGACATGGGGGCACCCGCAGAACGCATATCAAAATATTCACGTGGGTTGATTCTGAATAAAATATCACCAAAAGAAAATCTGATAGAAATCATTAAATTTATTAAAAAACAAAGGCAGCAATTATGAAGGTTCCAAAAATATCTGTTCTGACCCCAATATATAATACAAATCCATCTGACCTGCGGGCAATGATTGAAAGCATACTTAGTCAGACATATGATGATTTTGAATTTCTGATTTTAAATGACAGTCCGGAAAATATTGAATTAGAAAAAATTGTCAAATCATACGACGATGCACGAATTAAATATTTCGTTAATGAATACAATATGGGAATTACAAAATCACGAAATAAACTGATTGATATGGCGGCAGGCGAATATCTGGCAGTGGCAGATCATGACGATATTTCAACCCCACACAGATTTGAATTAGAAGCAAATTTCTTGGACCATAATTCACATATTGGCGCAGTTGGAGGCCAAGTGATTGAAATCAAGAACGGAATCGAATGCCCGCCATGCCCACGACCAATTCATGACCATGAAATAAAGTTAAGCCTGGTTAATGAAGAATACGTGTGCAACCCTGTACATTCGGGATGTATGATACGCAAATCTGCCCTGATTAATTCTGGCGTACGGTACAACGAAAAATGGTCCCCATGCGAAGATAGAATGTTATTCCTGGATTTATTACCACATACATATTTCCATAACCTGAAAGACGTTGTTTTAAAATACGTTTGGACAGGCGATAATACAACCCTGCGACATTGGCAAAAAATGTATGACCTGCCCCCACAAATTGTGGTGAACGCACGCGCAAAACACCCAATTCTGTATGATGAATGGAAGCAATTAAAAAAATGTACACAATGCGTCCCATTCGTTCAGCATATAAAACTGTTTGGATTTATCCCACTGATAAAAATTAAATTTAAACATGGCCAGAAAAAGATATACCTGTTTGATTTTATACAGATACTGCGGATTAAATAAAATGAAAAAAGTAATTTATACATGTATTACCGGCGAATATGATGACGCGTGCGCACATACATACCTGGATGACAGTTGGGATTACGTTATGTTTACCGACAACCAATATCTGTTGACTATGCCACGATATATGCACTGGGAAATACGACCATTGCATTTCAATAAAATGAGCAATGTAAAAAATGCACGATGGCACAAAATCAATGCGCACATAATTTTCCCTGAATACGATTACAGTTTATGGATTGATGCGAATATTGTAATTCAGTCAGGTGATTTCTTTGAACGAATAAACGGAATAATTAATTCAGATGTAAATATATCTGTGCCATTACACCCGCTGCGAAATTGCATATTTGACGAAGCAAAGACAATCAAAGATTTAAAGATTGATAACAAAAACACAGTCAATCGAGAAATGCAAAAATTACACTGTTGGCACTATCCCAAAGATAATGGCCTGAATGAAACCTGCATCATGCTGCGACAACATAATAACAAAAAAATTAAACGCGCACAAAAAAGATGGTGGTACATGGTTAAAAATTATTCTAAGCGCGACCAATTATCATACAACTGGGCAATGTGGCGTGGAGGAATAAAAACTATGCCGATGTATTCAAGACCCGGCGAACACAGAAAATCGCATGAACTGCTGTTTGTACATAAACGTAGCCACAACCAAAATCCGGCTGAAAATTTTGATACATGGACTATCCCGTACTGGATGGCAAAAATATGCAAATTCATGATTCTACATACAAAAGACAAAGAAGATTTTCTGAAAAAACACTGTGCATAGGTAATAACATATGAAAAATAAATACGATATCGTTTATTCAATTGGACATGACTGTGCATGCAGCATGTATTTAAAAAAACATAATTTGAGAGTTGTTTCTGGACCGCTGGATTGGCTGACCAGTGTGCCGGCCCATATGCGTTTTAATATGATACTGAATGATTTTGACGGATTCATGAATATTGAAGATTTTGAATTTGTTGAAAAGAATCCAAATATCGTGAACGATGAAAAATGCGACTATTATAAAAATAAACGCACAGGGCTGTATTTTTATCATGATTTCCCAGCAGGCGTGCCGCTGCATAATTCATACCAAATGGTCGCAGAAAAATACGCACGACGAATTGCACGATTTTTTTCGAATATACGCTCTCATGAACGAGTTCTGCTGGTTTGGTTTTCACACTATCATAATACTACAAATGATGCTTGGCTGGATTTTTCTAAACAGTTTTGCGCAAAGGTAAATAAATCTGTTGATTTCCTAATTATTCAGCACCGCGAAAATCAATTTGTGCCACAAAAAACAATTATCGCATCAAACATTATACGATATGACGTGCACACAGTCGAAAAAGACAAAAATGGAAACAACACCACAATCGGAAATGAAAAACTGTGCAACCCTATATTTGCACAATTTTCACTGCGCGTACCACGAAATCGACGTATTAATTACGCATATAAACAATGCCTGATACATGGTATTTGCAAATTTATACCGATAAAAAGTATACGACATGCGTGGCGCAAAAAATTACAGAACGACATTTATAATATTATCTATAACCGCAAAAATTAATGCAATTGGTCCGCCAGATTCGCAATAGCAATTGCATACCAGTTAGAATTATTCCATTTCTTAATCCGATAGAAATTTGGATACGTCAAATACGCAGTTATGACTGGCATTGGTGCAACATCTGTATCTGATGCAATTTCTGATGTGGCTGAATCACGTATTTGTGAAATCTGCGCGACATCAGCAACCAGACCAGCAACCATCTCATTTTGTGGAATTGCAGAACCGTCCGGATTTGTGACACCCAACGCCGTCCATTGGGGTAATGTTAATTTAGTCTTGCCATCCAGCAAAGACACATCAAAATCTGCCGGCAACACAACCTGACGCACAATACGTTCGTTTTTATTCCAGCCTAATTTATTCAAATAATTACCAGCACTGAACATGGCATCGCCAATGTTATTTATTATATCAATACGACCATCCCCATTACCATCGGCACCATATTGCACCAGTGTGGTTGGAATAAACTGAAAATGCCCCATTGCACCCGCCCAAGATCCCTGAATATCATTTATTTCCAATTTGTTTTTATCCGCAATTTTCATCAATGCGATTAACTGATTTTCAAAGAATGTTTTACGACGACCGTCATACATCAAGGTAAAGAATGCATCTGTTAATTTATGACGTGATTTAATTGCACCATAATTTGATTCCATACCCCAAAATGCCAACATAACATGTGGTGGCACACCATATTTATTTTCAACACGAGATAACATTGTCGGGTACTTTGCACGCATTTTTTTCCCTGTCGAAATACGCATCGGATTTACAGTACGTGATAAATACCCATCTAATGTTAACTTAAATTCAGCTTGATTCTTGTCACTTTTTATAATTGATGGAATAAAGGCCGGACCGTGTAATGTAGACTTTATCATATCATCAGACACTTTTTCTGATGCCGCGCGTGCACGCACAGAATCCAGCATTTCATACCATCTGTCGACATTAAATTCACCACGCATGGCAATCGCATAATTCGGCACCAACACAGCAGTGGCAAACAGCCATGCAAAAAATTTGAACCGCATATTCAGCCCCCAATTATATTAATTAAAACGCATACTTTACGCCCAAATGCAAACCAAACGATTGCCATGTGGCGCGTTTTAAGGAATCAGACACCTGTTCAGTATAGGCAGAAACAGTTTCTAATAATGGTATGTAATATACATTTCCATTTGAATCTATCATTTCCTGCATAACATATTGACCGTTTTCGTCAATTACATATTGGCTGTATTCTGCAACATATAATTCGCCGCCTATTCTGCCAACATGGAACAGATTCGTATCAACCTTTAACGACAGTTTAATACGATCAGACAATTTGTAATTGTATTCCAATTCAGCAGAATACGAGTATGCACCATTACTGCCTTCGTCCAGGAAACTGGGGTTCTGTTGCCAGTCAGTACGATTTGGCCAGATGCCCTCGGATGAATATTTTGGCAGTCCGAACTGTAAATACATACGCAGATTATCTTTCAGCGTCATTTGTTTTTCTATTTCCAGACCAACATAAAATCCAGACCATGTAGTATTATAGATGTGGGTCGTCCCCTCTACTATAATCGGGCCATCACCACCAATAATTACACATTCGCCCGCAGATACACCCCATGGCACAGTGCCCATTGCAATTTCATAATCGCCAGTGTACAGGGTGTCGCCTAAAACACCAAAACCATCATAATAACCAGATGTTGTGTTTGTGACAACCTTGATATCTTCGGGAGACATACATACCTGGTACCAGTTTTCCGATACTTCGACCCCAACAGGCACAGAATAATATTCACCAAATTCATCACCATAGACGTATTCGCCTTTGTCTGTCATCAACGGCAGGTACACGCCAGGATTTGGGTAATAATGATTGGCCATTTCCAGGTTATGTTTAAATATTTCATATCCAAACGATGGTGACAATTTCCATCCGCCAATATCCCATACATGATGGGCAGATACCCCAAATCGGAAATAATTGCTGCGACCAGACTGATCACCCATTGATATTGTAAATATACCGTAATCTTGGTACGCTTCATCAAATGGTTTTAAGTCATAATCCATCGACAAACCGCCGTGCGACATATTACCATAGGCATATTCACCAAAAACCGACAAATCAAAATTACGCAGGCTGAAATTATGTTTTGCGCCAACACGGATCTCATTCCAAACCATATCATCCCATTCCAAAATGGAATTTACACCCGTTTCAAATTCGAAATCTGCAAAACGACGCGAATAACCCGCATAGATGGATGTTGCGGGTTCTGATTCAGATGGTAACGCAATGCCATTTGGCGTCATTGTGCCTGAAATCGTTGGCATTTGTGGACGCGGAACCTGATATGTATACGTCTGAGTATTTAAAACCTGTTTCGAACCAGTCTGACCAACATATTTCGTATAACCGCGCGCAGCATAACGATTATAGGCCGCCTGGTTTGCAGTTGGTGCAGCTGCTGTTTGATAGTATGATGGAACCCCCTCATTCGCAGCAAACACCGCAAATGGAGCAAAAAGACTGGTTAAAAATAAAAACTTTCCGACCTTCATAACTTTGATATCAGATGTATTATATCATAAAAATAAGCCACATAAAAGTGTTTTTCATTTATCACTTGCACGAAAAAATTCAGATTGTAAAATAGCTAGCACTATGAAGAATAATCCACATAATATTTATATTCATGTTCCATTCTGTAAATCAAAATGCAATTATTGCGCCTTTTTTTCACACGCATGCAGCACACCAGACTGGGGTACATACACGAATGAAATCTGTGAGGAAATAAAATATTGGGGATGTCGTCTGGGGCAAATTGATGTGCCAACTGTATTTTTTGGCGGGGGCACACCATCATTGATGCCGGTGGAATCTTTTGAAAAATTTATTAACGCAATCCGTATTAACTTTAATTTGACAAGTGATGCTGAAATTACATTGGAATCAAACCCAGGAACACTGACAGCAAAAAAACTGGATGCATTCAAAAAAGCTGGCGTAAATCGTTTGTCGATTGGTGTACAAAGTCTGGATGATGAAAAACTTAAATTTCTGGCACGACAACATAACGCGCAAGATGCATTAAATTTAATTCAGATTGCACAGAATATGGGCCTGCGCGTGTCGGCAGATTTTATATACGGTCTGCCTGGGGACACAGCAGAATCTGTCATAGCATTATGTCGGCAGATTAATAATATTGGTTTGGAACATGTATCTATGTACGAATTAACCATTGAAGAAAATACCCCATTCGGCAAAATGAATTTGAATATGCCATCAAATAACGAAATGGCAAAGATGTATATGGCAATTAGCAAACACCTGGCATTGCCACGATACGAGGTTTCAAACTATTGCACCCCCGGCCAGGAATGCCTGCACAATCAAAACATCTGGGATGGCGGGGCATATATTGGAATCGGACGCGCGGCAGCAGGACGCATATTTTTAGATGGCATGTGGCACGAACAGATGGGACATGGTGCACGATTTGAAAAAATATCCAACAGCACGCGCGCAATCGAGATGATATTAACCGGAATGCGAACAGTCCGTGGATGTCAATTGACAGACGCAATAAAAAACGTTATTGATATGGAATGGGTCTCACAACACCCAGAATATGTAAAAATTCAGAATAACCGCATTTCCGCGACAACGCAGGGCATGCTGATTCTGGACGAAATAATTGCAAAAATAATACGGTAAAGGAAAATGGAACATAAATTTTTAAACATTGTCGGCATTGTTGCGGTTATTGCCGCAGTCGCATGGGCAAACATTTCACCAAAGGAGAAAGTAGTGAACGCAGGTATAAAATTAGAAAACATGGACATAACTGTTAACCCGGGCAATGATTTCTATGCATATGCAAATGCCGGCTGGCAGAAACACAATCCAATTCCAGACGATTACAGCCGATATGGCGCATTTGAAGTATTGCGCAACACAAATCTGGAAAGAACACGCGAAATCGCCGAGAACGATAATGGTAAAATCGGCACACTGTATGCGGTTGCAATGGATGCAGAAAAACTGAATGCGGATGGCACAAAACCAGTCCAACCATTATTGGCAGGCATCGACACACTGACGCGCACAGACCTGGAAAAATATATGGGTAATATGTTTACATTTTCATCTGCGTTCTGGGGCGACGGGGTTGCATTGGACGAAATGGACAGCGAACATTTCCTGTATAATATTGGTCAAGGTGGATTAGGGCTGTCGCGTGATTACTATTTTGATACAGACGCAAAAACAATAGAAGTACGCAAAAAATATAAAGAATTTATCGCAAAACAAATGAAGAACTTTGGCATAACTGTTGATGTTGATAAACTGTATGCATTGGAAGAACGTATGGCAAAATCGTTCTATCCAAAAGAAAAACTGCGCGATCCACACGCAAACTATCACAAAATGAGCATCGCGGAAATCAAAGAAAAATTCCAAGGATTTGATTGGGATGCATTTTTAAGCGCACGTGGCGCAACGGCTGCAAAATTTATTAACATTGCACAACCCGAAGCCATTGCCGAATCAATTGCTATTATGAACGATACTGATTTTGAATTAATCAAAACATATCTGAAATATCGTATCGTATGCGCAGCAGATTCTGTTTTAGATGACAAATCATACGACACAGCATTTGATTTCTATAATCGCACAATGGCGGGCCAGAAAGAACAAAAACCACGTTGGAAACGTGCAGTCGCGATGATTGATGACGCACTGGGCGAAGAAGTTGGCAGACTGTATGTTGAAAAATATTTTTCAGGTGATGCCAAGACACGTATGCAAACATTGGTAAAAAATCTGCAACGTGCGTATGCAATGCGTATTGAAAAACTGGATTGGATGTCAGACGCAACCAAGCAAAAGGCAATAGAAAAATTGTCTACATTCCGTGCAAAAATTGGATATCCAGACAAATGGCGTGACTATTCAAAACTGGAAATAAAAAATGATTCACTGTGGGAAAATATGATGCGCGTCGCAAAGTTCGAGGATGCTTTTTGGCTAAATAAAATCGGCCAAGAAAAAGACCCAAATCTGTGGTACATGAACGCACATGAAGTAAACGCATATTACGACCCATCAACAAATGAAATTTGCTTTCCGGCAGGTATACTGCAATACCCATTCTTTGACATGGAGGCAGACGATGCATTTAACTATGGCGCAATTGGCGCGGTCATCGGGCACGAAATGACACATGGTTTCGATGATTCAGGTCGTCATTTTGACAAAGATGGTAACATGAAAGATTGGTGGACAGTCGAAGATGCAAAAGGATTTGAGGTACGCGCAAATGTTATGAAGGAATTCTTTGACACCATTAAAATTAATGACGAAGTTAATGCAAATGGCGAATTTACATTGGGCGAAAACCTGGCGGATTACGGTGGCGTAACAATCGCATTTGACGCGTACAAAAACTTTGGCACATCATCAACAGCCGCAGAAGGTTTAAGCGCAGACAAACGATTCTTTATCGCATACGCCGGCGCATGGGCACAAAACATTCGCGCCGAAGAAGAATTACGTCTGACCAAGGTTGACGAACATTCGCTGGGTAAAAATCGTGTAAACGGAATACTGCCACATATCAATGCATGGTATGATGCGTTTGATATTCAATCCAGCAACACGTTATACATATTACCAGAACAACGCGTGAAGTTGTGGTAAAAAGAAACGCCCGTCTGGGCGTTTTTTATTTATGATTTGCGACACGTTCACGAAATTCATTACTGGGGCGAAATGCCGCAACACGACGCGCAGATATAATCGCGCTTTGCCCTGTTTTTGGATTGCGACCCATACGCGCGCTTTTTTCTAAAATTTTAAAACTGCCCAGACCAGCAAACTTAACCTCTTCTCCGTTAATTAATGCGTCACGAATTTCATCAAATACAACATCAACCATTTTATACGCATCTGCCATTGTCAGGCCGAAACGTTCACGTAATCTGTCTGCAAAATCACTTCTTGTTATTGTTGCCATTTCTTTACCCTTTTTATAATTTTATCCGCCATATTCTATACGAAGTATTCAACAATGTCAAACAACAACAAAAAATTTCCCCGACATTATTGTCGGGGGCAATTTTATTTTTGCTTTTCAAGTTTGTTTTGAAAAAGTAATAACTTCTTGTTCATTTCATGCAATTTAGACACACCATCTTCTAGTCGTTTTCTGCGTTGAATATTATGAGTCAGTTCACGTATCATACCCATCAATTTATCCGTATTTGTTTCAACCTGCATATTGTCTAGGATGCGCTTGCGTTCGGTATCTATCGTGCAAATTTGTTGCGTCAGCTTAATATTCATAGAATATAATTCCGCCCACACGATACCTGTTGGATTTACACCAACATTAGAATAATCAGGCGCCTTATTTTCTGTAACCTGTTTGGCATTCGGCGCAATATCAACAATTCGTGTATCAGATACACTGTCAACAACATCAGACTGTTTAATTGATGAATCTGGCACAAAATCATCTGTATGCCCAGGCACATCACCACCATCGTCGGGACCAGATGGCCCATCGCGCCCAGCAGACAATTCGTTTATCAAATCTGTAACACTATAACATTCAGATAAATTAATCTTTGATAAATCTAAATCCATGTTGCGAATTACATTCTTGTATTTATGTAATGCATGTTCGTGCTCAGCAAAGAAATCAACACAGACAAAAACATTACCAGAGATACCCCATACAATACGCTGTCTGCTGTTCAAATTTCCAAATCCCTGGGTCAGACATCTGGAGTTTTTCAATTCCAACACGCGCGAAGCCTTGATCTGTCCATCTTCTACATAATAAACCTTGCTGCCGTCGGTATTGGATGGATTTACATTTATCACATTAATTTCGTGTAATATTTCTAATAATTGTTTTTTATTATTTCCACATGCCCCCTGAATAATTCCCCATTGGCGTTTTGGAATATATTTTGTAATTTCTGCGGTTTTGAAATTTCGACCATTTAATTGATAAACCACATCTGCTTCAGCAGTCTTTTCTGCAACTGGCACAACAGCAGATTTTTCTTCTTTTTTTACTTTTGGTTTTTCTGCGCGTTCTTTGTCTGCAGACATCTGCGAAATAATATACTGTAAAACCTTGTCCAAACAATTACGGTGAACACATGTAACAACCGCATCATCGTCACGTTTTAAGGATACTGGATTTAATTTCAAGCCCGCTTTGACTGAACGCGCCTGCTTTATATAGCGCGCCAAATCTTCGTCGGATATTTTTTCCAATTCAGGTCTTGCAATACGACATGCAGCAATTAATTCATCGGTAGAATAGTAATCGTCTGTCTTTTTATCCATTTCCGTATTTTTTTTAGAAACTTCTTTTGCAGGTTGTGCCGATGTTTTTTTCTGTTTTTCACGTTCAATATCTTTTAATAGGTCACGCAAAGTTGTTTCCCCATCAGTAACAATGATACGTGGATGTGCTTGTGCAAAACGACGCGCAGAAGCCAGCGCACCATCTTTATCTTTTTTGATATTATTTAATAATGCACGACGAATTGATATCTTTTGTAATTTTGATGGCAATTTTTTTGGCAAATCATCCATTGAATTAATCGAATAATCACAAATCAATATCGGTAATTCATCTGGCAATACTGTATCTGTTGTAATTCTAAAATCTCCTAAATCTAGGGACTTTGTAAAAACTATATTTTTCATATTTGGTATAATGCGCCCTTTTGATCGTCCCAAAAGCACGTCGTCACGTATAACCAATGGGCGGTCAGCGCTAAATCTGTCATACGGCAAATCGAATATATCAACCATGATATCTTTCAACTCTTCATTTTCAATGACATATGCGCGATATAAATTTGTCTTTTTAGCCATTTTTTATCCTGTTTTCTCACAACCATTATAATAGTAGTTCAAATCTTAAATTTGTCAATAGTACATCACAATAAAACGGTTGAATATTTTTTTTGATTAATCTAAAATTTGTCCAAATGTCCCCATAGTTCAACAGGATAGAACAAATTCCTCCTAAGAATTAGATGCAGGTTCGAGCCCTGCTGGGGATGCCAAGGATTTTAGTCTTTTATCTTTGACGCTTTTGCATTATTAACACGGTATCCCAATCCGTATCATGAAATGCAGCAATAACACTGCGCGATGAAAATTCATGCGATTTATTTTTTATGTATTGCGATTGAATATAATCCATAAAATTTGACCAGACAGATGGTTTTGTATCCCACATGTAATTAAAACAAATCTTGCCACCATCTTTCAGATTATTGTCCGCCAATGGACACAGAATATTTTGATAAAATTTAATAAATCTGGTTTCCGTTATTGGCACATCAGAATACAAATAATTAAATATATTAGACAACATTATTAAATCGTAACGCTGATTAAACTTAGCCGACACGCGTTCTAGTTTGCAATGATGAAAGTTTATTTTATCTGGTAAAATACTACTTAATTTACAATATTGGTCAGGATTTGATATATATGGAATATGACGTAAATCAAATTCAGGCGCAGTTGCACCATGATATTTAAACATATGCTTTGTTTCTGTATCACATTTGTGTATAAAATATCTTAGTTCGCGCGAAAAATATGGCGCAATTGGTTCCAAAATTTTTTGATTCCAAAATTCTTTTTTATCGAAAAAAAAATCCATAAAATCAGAATACGGTATCCCACGTATCATATGATTTTTTAATTCCAAAATATTGCGCTGATATGAATTTATGTCAAATGTATCAACATGTGACGCACCATTCAAATACGCATTAAATGCATGATCACCAGATGATGCAACCGACAATACGCGCGCACCATCTAAATCATACAATTTGTTTAAATAAGCTGATATGTTTTCATTCGTAAACAAATATACGGATGATTGATCCTGGAATGCATAATCAGATGAAATAAAAAAATCAGAATTCCTTGACACGTCACGTGTTATACCACAAATAGGTATATTGTCAATATTTTATTGTTTGATAATGTTTAAAAACATGTTTATAATTGCCCGAATTAAACAAGGATTCATTATATGAAAAATAAAGCAGTCAAAATTGGATTAATTGCAACAATTGCGCCACACATATTTTGTTGTGGTTTACCAATGGCATTGGCGATTGTGGGGCTGATTGCACCCGATGCAGCACATTTTCATATTTTACCACATTGGATGGAACCGTGGTTATTTGTCTTTTCGGGTGTAATGTTGGGCGTGTCATGGTGGATGGTTGGTCGAACATGCAAATGCGCATGCGAACATTGCGGCGGTGACAATTCGCATCGTGGGCAAAAGATTGCATTAGGAATAATTTCCGTTATATTTGTATTCAGTTTGATTTTACATTTGATATCACACCAATAAAAACCGCCCCATTCGGGGCGATTCTTTAGCGTTTTTGTTAATCGTTTTGCTGCCAACACATAAATCCAGTGTATTTAGTCCCATCTTTCAATGTTGGATTTGGGTTTTGAATTTGATATCCCCAGTATCCATAGCAAACACAAGCACCATTTTCCCATGTTGCATGTATCTGTTCGCACGAGGCTTGGCTTGGCTTGCACTTACCATCTTCTGAAGTTGGATTATAAATATCCACACCGAAACAGCTGGTACCAGTTACAGTATAATTTGAAAAGTTGGTTATATGCGTCACCACTTTACAGTTATTATCACCTAGAGCATTACATACACTAGAAATTCCCATTTCGCTGTCGCTCATGACGCTTTTGACCCAATCGGCCATAATGGATGGCGTTGGATTCGCCGTGCGATTGCCGGTCACAGACATGCATGTGACAATCTGGGAACGACATGCATTAATCGCAATCTTAGACTTTGTGGACGTCGGGTTCGTTTCATCATAATTATTTTCACCCAGACACGAAGAAATATCAGCAATGCATGATTCCGCATAATCCGCCAAAATTGCATCCTGTTTTGATTTAATCTGAATCAACGTACGGTTCAGGTATTCCTTGACAACAGGATTGTTTGGCATATACTTGCCATCCTTGTCGTATGTGTGGGCCTGACACTTGTTCAGTACAGACATGCACATACCGTTGTTTTTATTGTTTTCTTTGTCGTAATACCCAATCTTGAATTGCAGATATTCAGACATATTTGTTGACGTCTGTTTAATTGGTTCTGAAACAACTGTCGCATCAACATATGCCGCCAACGAGTTATCAACACTTGAATTCCATGCGTTGCCGTTTTTGTAATCCCATGTAGAATACAACCCGTCTGTGCTATACTGTGGTACAGTCAAACCATCTTCCACCGCCTGGCCTGGGGCAGAACCGACAACAATTTCGCCATCTACAATGTATTTACCAGATGGATCCAGACAGTTTTCATATTCATTTCCGCAAACAAAGTCATCCTGCATACATGAATCCAATGCGTTTACACATCCGCGCAGATCATAAGAATTCTTTTGCTGCGCAACCATCAGACGTGCACGCTGCAAAACAGCCTTGGCGTTGCGGACAGTACGAGACATTTCATCATTTGCATCGGTCAACGAACGTTCATACGCAACACACTGCTTATCAATTTCCATATCATATGAATTAGCAACAATCGCGATATCCACACCCTGGGCCTGGCAATCTGTCAGAATCGCAGCCTTGCATCGTGCAGCAGCAGTCTTGTACAACTGTTCACCACGTTGGTTGCTGATTGAATTTGTGTTGGCTTTTGTCGTTGCTGTGCCAAAAACACCGGTAATGTTTGCAGAATTTGCGTCAATATTTAACCCTTCTATTAAACCGTTCGTACCAAACGAAAAATCAGAAGTGATATCAGATGATGACGCAGTACCAGACTTAACCGGCAATAAATCTTTTTGAATTTTCTCTAATGCATTTTTTAATGCACTGTTATCAGATTGACCAGACAAGGTTGCTTCTGCCTCGGTCTGGGCAAACAATGTTTCAATTTCACTGCTGCTAAGGCCGATATACTGAATCTGCTGTGCAACATCTTGCAAAGCTTCGTTCGCCTCTTTCAATGCATTTTCTGTTTTTTCGTAATTTTTAATATTTTTCGAACACGAACAGCGCCCCTGACCATCATCCAAAACATTACAGAAATTATCCATACATTCAGTATACTGCGCCTTGCAGAATGCGGTAACCTGCGCCAATTCATCCATAGCAGATGTTGTGCTGGCCGCGGTGGTTGCAGAAGAAGATGATGAAACACTGGATGTGCCTGAATTAGAAACCGATGCAGATATTGTTGGGATACGCGCACGAACGGCACCACCACTGCTGCGCACACCGGCACGCGAGACAACATTGCCAGAATACAACGGTGTATTTACAGTGTCTGTCGTTGTGATACTGGCACGGGCAACGTTTGCACCACCATTTTGCATTGCACGACGCGTGGTTGCAATTTGATTTTTTGTAGATGCACTGCGTGACGGACGCGTGGCAACGTTTGATGCACTGCGTGCATTTACGTCACGGGTTGCCACGGTGCGTGCGGTCGCAGAACGCGATGTAGCGGCACGATTTGTCACAGCCGGCGCAGCGGTGCGTGCAACAACACCATTACGTGACGTGCGGGTCGCATTTGTGCGCGCATTTGCCGATGTGGCACGTGACGTGACACGACCACGCGGATTTGCACGCGAATTTTGTACCGGCGCAGCAACCACAGGTGCCGTTTTTTCAGCATCAGCATCATCTTCGACAACTGGTTCAATCGCCTGGGATTCAACGTCTGAGAATTCTTCGAAATACAGTGGCGCAATTTCACCAAACGCAGGTAATGTCAGCAACCCAGCCAGCACAGCAACAAATCGTTTCATGATAACTCTCTTTCCTTTGCTCTTTCAGATTATTTTCATTTTATCAAAAAAGTAAAAATATCGCAAGTATAAAAAAACGCCCCATTCGGGGCGATTTTTTATGGCGCAATACACACATACCCTGTATATGTAGCTCCTCCAACTGTATGTTCAGTATCACTCTTCCATGTCTTACCACCTGTACAATAACATGCACTATCTTGCCATACGCCACCAATAGCTTTACACGAATTTTCAGAAGGTTCACATATGTTATAACCGCTTGTCGCTTGGAAACCCGTGAACCCGTTATCTTGGGATCCGCTAACTGAACAACTAATATCACCATGTGCGTTCATATGATTTTTAATTATACAGTCACCTGTTGTCGTTTCTGAACACTCAGGAACAATATCGGTCATGACGCTTTCAGGAACAAAATCGGTCATGACGCTTTTGACCCATTCGGCCATAATAGATGGCGATGGATCCGCCGTGCGATTGCCGGTCACAGACATGCATGTGACAATCTGGGAACGACATGCATTAATCGCAATCTTGGATTTTGTGGACGTCGGGTTCGTTTCATCATAATTATTTTCACCCAAACATGATGAAATATCAGTAATGCACGATTCCGCATAATCCGCCAAAATTGCATCCTGGGATTTTTTAATATTGACTAATGTACGCATCAAAAACTCTTCGACTACACGGTTCTTTGGTTTGTATTTGCCGCCTTCAAAAGTGTAATTCTGACACTTGCTTAATACAGACGAACACATACCGGACGCTTTGTTATTAGCGTCAATATACCCCATCTTGTACAGCAGATATTCTGACATTGTTGAACCAACAGTTGTTGGCGCCTTGTCTGACAAAGTTTTTGACACATAAGATGCCAACGATCCGTCTACTGCCCATGCGTTTTTATCACCATTATCCGTATAATTCCATGTAGAATACAGTCCGTCTGTGCTATACTGTGGTGCAGTCAAACTCTCTTTCACCGCCTGGCCTGGGGCAGAACCGACAACAATTTCGCCATTCACAATGTACTTACCAGATGGATCCAGACAGTTTTCATATTCATTTCCGCAAACAAAGTCGTCCTGCATACATGAATCCAGCGCATTTACACATCCACGCAGGTCATAAGAATTCTTTTGCTGAGCAACCATCAGACGTGCACGCTGCAAAACAGCCTTGGCGTTGCGGACAGTACGAGACATTTCATCATTCGCATTGGTCAATGAACGTTCATACGCAACACACTGTTTATCGATTTCCATATCATACGAATTAGTAACAATCGCAACATCCACACCCTGGGCCTGACAATCCGTCAGAACCGCAGCCTGACAACGCGCAGCAGCAGTCTTGTATAACTGTTCACCACGCTGATTACTGATTGAATTTGTATTCGCATTTTTTGTAGTTGCAAACATTGACGATAAATCAAAACCAGTGCTGTCAATACTAAAATCCAACAACCCTGACAAATCCATAGATACGTTTGTACCAGATTCATATGAAGATGATGCAACCCCTGACTTTACCTGAACAATCAACCCCTTAATCTTGTCCAAATCATTCTTTAACTGAGAATTATCTGTACTGTTTGACATGACCAATTCAGCTTCGGTCTGAGAGAATAAGGTATTAATTTCATCCTTGCTTAACCCAATATACTGTATCTGTTGCGCAACATCCTGCAACGCCTCGTTCGCGGCCTTTAATGCATTTTCTGTTTTTTCATAATTTTTAATATTTTTTGAACACGAACAACGTCCCTGATTATCATCCAAAACATTACAGAAATTATCCATACATTCAGCATACTGCGCCTTGCAAAAAGACGTCATGGCTGCAATATTTTCCATCGCACCAGTCACACTGGCCGAATTAGAAGAAACCGCCGCAACAGAATCATCATTGTTAACAGACGACAAACTGGATGACACCGTCGCTGCGCGCGCACGAACACGCGAAGCAACATTTGCAGACGTTGCCGCCCGCGACGCGTTTGGCATATCAACATTTACTGTACGAGATGTCGCAGACACATTCGACTGACGCGCCCCCAACGTCGCATTACGCGATATTACCGACGCAGCATTCGCAGCACGCGACACAGTACGACGTTCGCCAACAACCGGCGCAACCTCTGCAGAACGAGACGACGCAACAACACGCCCCGCCGCCGCACCAGAATCACGTCTCGTTATCGTACCCCGATCGGATGCAACCGCACGTGATACACCCGCACGATTTACCGTCGTACGATTTGTCGCACGTTGCGCCGTCATCGCCAATGACGAATCAACATCGCGCGAAAACGAGGTTGAACGCCCACTTTCTTCATAACGCGCAGGAACACTGTCCGCAAATGCAGGCAACGCCAATAATCCAGCCAACACAGCAACAAAACGTTTCATAGCAAAATTTCCCCTTTTTCCTTTAATTGTTTACATTCTACCACTTTACACAAATTTACACAATCAAAAAAACAAACAAAACAACAACACAACAGGAAACAATTCATAATTTATTAAAAAATATAATGATTTTCTATCACCATTATGATATCCTGAAAACCAATACCACATCAATACAAGGAACAAAAAAAGTGTCAATCATAAAAAAAGTCGCAATTTGGATTCTGACCCTGCCCCTGATGGGATGTACAACCGTACCAACAACAACAAATGACGCACGACTGAATGACTACACACCAAAAATCACTACAAACGATTTTAACTATGACCCATACAAAACACCTATTGCACAATGCTATGCAAACGAATTAAATTCCGAACCAGATATTTCAGGTGCAACATTAATTGAAGACGGACTGTCCGAATTTGTAATACGTTCCGCATTCGCACGTATGGCAACAAAAACCATCGATTTACAAACATATATTTACAGCAACGATTTTACATCCAAGGTTTTAATTGGCGAATTAAAAAACGCAGCCGACCGCGGAGTAAAAATCCGAATACTGTTGGATGACTATGGCACAAAATCCGACATCGTTGACGTAACGCTGTTAAATCAACACCCGAATATAGAAGTTAAGATTTTTAACACAGTCGCAAACCGTTCAAAACTGTTGTATTACCCACAATTTTTAACAGATTTTAACCGACTGAATTCGCGCATGCACAACAAACTGTTTATCGTCGATAACGTCGCATACATTACCGGCGGACGCAATGTAGGCAGCAACTATTTCTATCCAGAAACTGCATCAAATTTTTCAGACACCGACGTTCTGTTTATCGGCGACATGACACGCCATGCAACAAACAGTTTTAACGAATACTGGAATCACAATTTGGCAATACCCGCATCCGTATTCCCAAAAGCAAAATCAAAACGTGCGCTGAAAAAACTGGAAAAAACTTTTGCAAATCTGGAAATAAAAAGCAGCGAAGAAGTCCGCAGATACAATACCATTATTTCAATGGCAATGAGAGAATACAAACAAAAGAAAATGGATTTCAGCTGGGGACACGGAAAATTCTTGGCCGACCCACCAGAAAAAATTGAAATGAGCATGGCCGAAAAAGAGAATTATCACGGAAAAATCATCCAAGCATTACAGCATCTATGGAGTACAACCAGCAATTCCGTTTATATGTCAGCCGCTTACTTTGTTCCCGGACAGGGCGGCCTGGAACACATGTTGGACGAAGAAAAATCTGGCGTACATATGACAATTGTAACAAATTCGCTGGCATCAACCAACGCACCAACCGTTTATGCAAAATGGGAAAAATACCGCGAACAATTAATTAAATCAGGCGCAGATGTTTATGAATTTATGGTATCGGCAGAAAATCTGCGCGGTAAAGAACACGACCGCGAAAGAAAACAATCCAGTTTTTCCGTACTGCACAGCAAAACTATGGTCTTTGACGACAACATTTCATGGATAGGCAGTTTTAACCTGGACCCACGCAGCGCATACTATAACACAGAAAACGTCGCAATATTTGAAAGCAAGGACTTTGCAAACAAATTGCGCGAAATGATTATCAAAGACACACAAACATCGTGGCATGTAACATTGGACAATAACGACAAACCAATATGGACCGGATATCGTCCAGGCGACAAGACGCCACGCACACACAAACACGCCCCAGACACCAGCATATTTCGCAGAATATGGAAAAACATCTGCAATCTGGTACCAGAAAAGTTTGTTTAATCACACCCGCAACAGCAGGTGTTTTCTAAATAAGAAACCGCTGGTAATTACTTACCAACGGTTCGCTCCCTTCCTTCCGATAAACGGAAACTGTTTTACGCACGCAATTTTTACGCAGCCATCGCAACGCCAGATTTCGCAGAATTATCTGACGCATCCATGACCTTTTTCGCTTCGGCAAACACCATTTCCTTGACACGCAACGCCAAATCGCGCGTTTCCATAGATTCTGCCGCAACATCAAAATTATCTGTGCGAATCTGCAATGAAACATACGCACCAACCAATGACGGACGCGATAAATCTTCGATAGAACGCGGCGCATTATTTTTGCCAATTTTCAATTCATCAGCCAGTGACACTATCTGTCTGTCTTCGTTAACCCAAACAGTCGTTGTTAAAACCTGGTTTAATGCAATCATAATTTCTTTGATATTTTTTGGCATGCGCGTTCCCCTCCTTATGGGCGTATGTTGTAGAAAACTGTCATTTTTTCTGTAAATACTGTTGTATTTACAAATACAGCAGACAATTTTCGGTTTTATTTTTGTTTTTCCTTAAAAAACCGGCTTTTTCGCGGATTTCTAAGGGTTTTATTTCTTTTTCCCTTGTCTATACAAACATCTTAGAACAAAAACGAATCGCAGGTCAAGCACAAAATGCATTTATTTTAATTTTATTTTCATTTATTTATTTTTTACTTATAAAAACCATAAATTACCATAAAATAACCATAAATTGTCATTGACAACCATAAATTCCCGTGCTACATTCACCGTGAAGCAACAGGAAAGAGAGGTCGGGAACAATCCCAATTAAAGAAAAATCATAAAATGTCATTGTTTCTCTCATCTTATGAAAATCGTTTGGATACCAAGGGACGCGTTTCTGTACCCGCCTCTTTCCGGGCTTCGGTCTCAGGCGAAAAATTTGCAGGCGTTGTATTATTCCGTTCTTTCACACACAATTGTATTGAGGGCATGACCATGTCCCGCATGGAACAAATGGCCACTGCAACTGATAAAATGGGCGTATTTGACAGCGAGCTGGACGATTTAACAGCAATGCTGTTTGCAGATGCACGCGAATTATCATTTGACGTAACTGGACGTATCGTTATTCCAGCCGATATGTTAACACACGCTGGTATCACAGATCGCGCAGTATTCGTTGGTCGCGGAAACAGTTTTCAGATATGGAATCCTGACGCATTCCGCGCCGCCCAGGAAAAATCACTGAACAACCTGCGTGCTGCACGTCCAAACTTGAAATTGGCCGATTAAAAAACACAGTTTCCTTCCAAAAACAAAGCGCCCGTTTGGGCGTTTTTTATTACCAGCCAAGCACATTGGATATATCCTGAAAATTATTTTCAACGCTGCCGGCGGCGTCTATTTCAGAAAAGCGTATTCCCGGCGCGCTGCGCAACCATTCAATTGCAGGCATTGTTATTTTATGATAGTTTTCTAGACGACGCGCGATAATCTGCATCGCAGAATCATCGCTGCGCACACTGCCGTCACTGACGCGCTTTTTTATTCGTTCAACCAATGTTTCGTCATCTGTATTAAAGAACAACACATGAATGTCATATTTATGCGCATAATTCTGAACCAGCCATTTGGCCTGAGACAGCGTTCGTGGAAATCCGTCCAGTATAATATCATCGTCTGTCATGTATCCTGCCATCAAATTACAGACCAGATTATCAGGTACCAGGTTGCCCACAGAAATTATTTTCCCAATTTCAGAATCCGCCGGCATGGCGCGCAGGATTGCTCCTGCCTCGATATATTTAAACGGTTGACGCGACATTATAAGGTCTGAAAACGTCCCCTTGCCCACACCAGGTCCGCCCATCATAACAATAATTTGTTTCTTATTACTCATACACATGATTTTATCATAAAAAACACGGCCGGGCAAGATTGCACGACCGTGAAACAATTCATAAATTTACAAATTATTTTTTGCTGTTTTCAATTGCAGCGCCCAAGATATCGCCCAATACAGAGCCAGAATCAGCTTCGTTTGAGAATTCTTTAACAGCCTGCTTTTCCAATGTTACCTGCAATGCACGAACAGACAATTTAACAGTGTTGTTTTCAACAGAAACAACAGATGCTTCTACTGAATCACCAACATTGTATTTTGATGTGTCTTGTTCTGATTTTTCACGTGACAGGTCTGTGCGACGGATAACACCGCGTACATCGCCCGCCAATGTCAAAACCAATTCATCTGGTGTAACTTCGGAAACTGTACCGCAAACAACCGCACCCTTCTTTAATGAAGCAGCGTTGTTTTCAGCACCTTCTGTCAACTGTTTGATACCCAGTGTAACGCGTTCTTTTTCTGGATTGATATCCAAAATTTTTGCAGTTACTTCCTGGCCACGAACGAACTTTTTCAGTTCTTCTTCGTCCAGTTTGTTCCATGACAGGTCAGAAATATGAACCATACCGTCCAATTCTGGTGTCAAAGCAACAAACAAGCCAAATTCAGTTGTGTTTTTGATTGGACCTGTGATTACATCGCCAACATTGTGTGTTTCGGCAAACTGTTTCCATGGGTTTGGTTGCAGTTGCTTGTAACCCAATGAAATGCGGCGTTTATCCTGGTCAATACCCAGAACAGTAACAGTTACATCCTGACCGTTTTGCAAAACTTTGCTTGGGTGGATGTTCTTGTTTGTCCAGGACAGTTCAGACATGTGAACCAAACCTTCGATATTGTTGCCCAAATCAATGAATGCACCATAATCTGTCAAAGAAGATACTTTACCAGTTACTGTATCACCAACATTGAATGCACGTGACGCTGTTTCCCATGGATCTTCTTCCAGTTGTTTCATACCCAATGAAATACGATGTGATTCTGGGTCGAATTGGATAACCTTTACTTTGATTGTTTCGCCAACGTGAACCAATTCGCGTGGATGATTTACACGTTTCCATGACAAATCTGTTACGTGCAACAAACCATCAATACCACCCAAATCAACGAATACACCGTAATCTGTGATATTCTTTACTGTACCTTCCAGAACTGCACCCAAAGAGATGTTCTTCATCGCTTCTTTCTGTGCAGCAGCGATTGTATCAGACTGAATTGCGCGACGTGATACGATTGCGTTTGTACGCAATGCGTCCATTTTCAATACGCGGAATTTGTCTTTCAAGCCAATCAAAGATTTTGCATCGCGGATTGGTTTATGATCAACCTGGGATGATGGCATAAATGCAAATACACCATTGATATCCACTGTGAAACCACCACGAACAACGTCGATAATTGTACCTTCTGGATCA
>CAJGDN010000004.1 GCA_904502245.1 uncultured Alphaproteobacteria bacterium
ACCAAATCCCAACCTTCTTTGTCACACCACGACTGCAAAACTTCTCGCAGTGTCTGACCATTCGCAACAACCCATGAACGAACCTGGTCTTTTACAACCTTTGGCGCTTCGGCATCTGCGGACACATCAACTAAGATTTCTGTTTCCGACTCTTCAACAACTCCTTCTACTGCCATTCCTGCATCTGTCGCGACAACACGCATACCATTACGCAAAGCAAAACCTTCATAATTATCAGCATATTTACCACAATTTTTACGTCCACTGCGCGAAACAGCCAAGACATTACCCCCATCATCCTCTAAAACCTCACGATGTAACAGCGGCATTTCTGAATTATTATTACATTCATCATCAAAACCAACAGGAATCTGATTTCCATGCAACATATTTGCACCACCAGACCAACCCCCAAAGGAACCACGCGCCCCTAAATTAAAATTATTTTCCACAACCAAATCCGCACCAATCTTAGACACAATGCGAATATTTTCATCCTGTTTCTTTTTATTGCACGCACCATGTTCACACGAAACCTCAACATCCGCATCACTGCCTGCCAAAGGCCACGCCGGCACATCCACTTGAATCATTTCAACCTGTTCATATTCGGTTCCATCGACATACCTGTCCTGTTCATAAAACACTTCTGACGTCACAACCTGTGGCAATTCCGACGCAAAGCAATAGCCAGCCGCCGTCGCAAACATAGCAAAAATCAACACCTTACGGAACATAAGAACCTTCCTTTCCCTTATAAAAACTTCCTTACTTTATATCATATTATATCAATTTGACCGAATCTGTGCAAGACTTAAAACACACACAAAACAATATAAAAAAGATAAAATCGCACGAATCGCAAAAAAATGTTATACTATTGCCCAGAATTGAATCACCAGGAGAAAAAACAACCATGACAAACACTATAATTTTCATTGCATTTGGCATTATAATTTTATCAATTGGATTTGTTGGCTATTACATTTATCGAACAAATTCACAAATCACTGGAATAAACAAAACCCTGGAACATCAATACAACCTGATGGTAAAGATTCAGTCTATACTAAAAAACAAATCTGCAACAAATGCAGTTGCAGAAAACGCAGAAATGATTTACCAAGACCTGCTGCAAAACCTGATTCCAATCATGGCTGCTATTGATATTATGCCTCGCAACACCCCTGAACACGCACTGTGGCGTGCACTAGGTGGCATAATGGACGAATACGCAAAAAACCCATTTGCACTGGAAAAACTGCGTCGTGCAATAAAATTAGATTCCGAAGTTGCCCGCTGCATCGACAACTATATGCGTCGCGCAGATAATTTTCTACATCATTTGACAACGACCGAACCAGATGGTTTACTATCTAATACATTTACGGACGGTCTGTTGGGGCAATCATTAACATTCTTTGCCCAGGCAAAACAACTGGCCACACAAAACGGTTAACTTATAAAAAAGGCATAAATGGCAAGGCTGTGTGAAAATCTTATTCGCGAAATATCATCATCACGCGATGAACCCACATGGTTGTTGCAATGGCGACTTGATGCATTTGCTGCATGGAAAAAGATGACAGAACCCCATTGGGGCACAATTGACTATTCGCCAATAAACTATGATGACCTTGATTATTACAACACACCAAAACCAATTGACAATTCCGATCTGGCATCTGTTTACGACAAAATGGGCCTGCCTGAATCTGAAAAGCGCGCATTACTGGGTATGGCAACAGACACTGTTATCGACAGCCGTTCTGTTCACACATCATATACAGCCGAATTAGAAAAACACGGAATAATTTTTCTACCATTTTCTGACGCCGTAAAACAACATCCCGATTTAGTAAAAAAATATCTAGGCACCGTGGTACCTGCAAACGATAATTTTTTTGCCGCATTAAACGCAGCCGTATTTTCAGACGGGACATTCGTATATATCCCACCTAACACAAAATGCCCAATTGATTTGGCCAGTTATTTCAGAATTGAAACTGCAAAAATCGGGCAATTCGAACGTACACTAATAATTGCAGACCACGGTTCCGAATTAACATATATGGAAGGATGCAGTGCCCCACGCCGCCCCAACCACCAACTGCACAGTGGCGTTGTTGAAATAATCGCACTTGACGACGCAACTGTAAAATATGCAACTGTACAAAACTGGTTCGCGGGGGACTTTGACGGCACAAAGAACAATGGCGGCATTTTAAACTTTGTAACCAAGCGTGGTCTATGCCATGAAAATGCGAAATTATTATGGACACAAATGGAAATTGGCAGCGCCATGACATGGAAGTATCCATCAACAATTTTGCGCGGAAACAATGCGTACAGCGACTTTTATTCTCTGTCAATAACACGTGGCGCACAACAGGCAGACACCGGCACAAAAATGATTCACACAGGCAACGGCACAACATCAAACATCGTATCGTATGGGGTGGCACTGGACAAATCCGTACAAACATTTCGCAGTCTGGTATCATTTACCGGAAACAATTGCACTAACGCTTCAAAATGCGACAGTCGGCTAATCGGCGACAACGCAATTGCAAACACCCTGCCCCGCATTATTCACAACGGCACAAACAATCACCAATCACACGAAGCGCGCACAGGAACAATCGATACCACCACTTTGAATTATTTGAACATGGCAGGCATTGAAACAGATGTTGCAACCGCACTGATTATTGGTGCCGCCGCGACCCCTGTATTATCACGCCTGCCGATGGAATTTCTGGTTGAATCGAAACAATTAATACAAATGGCTTTATCCAAGGATTAAAAAATGCTGACAATAAAAAACCTAACTGTTTCTATGAATAATCGCGAATTATTATCCGATATCAATCTGGAAATAAAATCTGGTGAACGCCACTTGCTGTGCGGCCACAACGGTTCTGGCAAATCTACACTGGCCCAAACAATTGTCGGCATTCCTGAATACGAAATAAAATCAGGGCAAATAATTTTTGACAATCACGACGTAACAAAAGAAAACATAACCACGCGCGCACTGATGGGAATATTTCTGGGCGCACAGCACGTACCTGAAATCCCTGGGCTGACATTAATCAGCTTCTTAAAACATTCATGTGCCGCGCACACACACTTTAACACCGGTCGCGATTTATCAATGGCAGAATTTCTAGAAAACCTAGAAAACACACGAACCAAACTAAACATTCCACGCGAATGGTTAAATCGCAGCATTAACGTCGGTTTTTCGGGCGGCGAACGCAAACGCATAATGTTATTACGACTGATGCTAACCAATCCGAAATTTGCAATACTGGACGAGCCCGATTCTGGCGCAGATGCCGAAACAAAAAAATTAATTGCAGACACAATTTACAACATGCCCAACACGACATTCTTAATCATCAGCCACCAAACTGACTTTACAGAACAAATTAATATAACAAACACAACAACTTTATCAGATGGAAAAATTATGATAAAATAATTACAGTTATTTGAAAGAGAGAAAGAGATGAAAAACACAAGCACATCAAAACTATCCACATGGGTATTCTGGGCACCATTAAAATTTGCATTAACAACATTTATCGCCACATCTATTATAAGCCTATTGTATTCAGTAATAGCTGGCACAATATATACACAAACACCTGCACCTTATCAACCATTACTATATCTGTGCATAACAACATTCATAGTATGCACCATCAAAATGTTTTCTAAATTGCCACACATCATCCCTGACCGTAATTCATTTATCGCGACACATAACCTGCAAACAATTCTAACTTCGGGCGCATTCATATTGACAACGTTCTATATTATGCAAAACGCAAACAAAATTTTATTCCATCTTGCAACAATCAGCAATTCTTCATTCGTCACATTTTTTATATTCACAATATCCAGCATATTAATCCTATACTTAATCGGCGTATTATTTTCTAATTTTTTCCTAAAATTCCGCCGTATACACTCATTTTGCATTCCTACATGGAAAATAATTTGCAGTATACCATTTGGTTTTTCCGCCCTGTGGGCACCTGGATATATATTAAAGACTGCGGACAAAAAAACAGACCAAATCGAGATAAAATCAAACTGGTATAAACGCTTGACCAACACAATCACATTACATCAAAGTACGACCATTGCAATATTTACACTTATCACAATGTTATCTGGATTCATATTTGGATTAAACTCTGTCCTTTTAACATTTATTCTGACACTGATTTTTGGCATATGGTCACTAACAACCGGGGCAAAAAAATTTATAAATAGCATGCCAAATAAATACGCAATTTTTGCGATAATAGTAAACATTACAACAATCATAATTTTGACATTAGGCACGCATTTATACACAAACTTAAACACAACAAGAATAAACATTTCTGAAAACACGGAAACAATAAATCTGTAAAGGCGAAACTCATGAACAAAATAATAATCTTCATCGGCAGCATATTTTTGTTATGGATTGGACGTTCAATATTTATTCCATTATTAATTGCAGGATTTCTGTGGTATTTAATGAACGCTATATCCGATTATTATCGCCGTGCCCTACCGACATCTGAAAACAAGAAAATTCAAAACCACATATTTGACTGGATTGCCAATATCGCAACATTAATAACAGTATGCTTGGTTGGATACCTGTTTACCACCCAGATACGCCCAATGTTTTCAGAACTGCTGGCAGCACTGCCTGCATTACAAACTAAACTATCAGATTTTGGTGCATACCTATCAAATTCAATTGGTCTAAGATTTGACAATAACATGATTCCTAATATCACAAAAATCGCAGCAAACATCGGTTCGTCCATTGCAGGCATCGCCGCATCATTTGGTATGGTTTTGGTATATATGATATTTATGTTTGTTGAACAAAGCACGTTTAACAAAAAATTCGCCGCCATGTTTCCTGGTCGCAGACAATACAAAAAAATTCGATATATACTAGACAGCATTGACACAAACATGAAGAAATACCTGTTTGTAAAAACAACAATATCCGCAATAACAGGCGTCGCTTCATATTTTTGGATGCAGACAATCGGTCTGGAATTTGCAGGTGTCTGGGCATTTATAGTTTTTGTAACCAGTTATATCCCAACAATTGGCGCAATTGTTGCATGTGGGCTGCCTATAATTTATTCACTGGTAACCGCGCCAACATTACAACAACCAATTTTAACCGCCATCGGACTAATCGGCATGCAAATATTATTCGGAAATATAATTGAGCCAAAACTAACTGGAAAAACATTAAACTTGTCAACACTGGCAATATTAATTAACCTGGTATTTTGGGGAATGATTTGGGGTGTCGCCGGCATGTTTTTCAGTGTACCAATGCTGGTTGCGCTGTATGTCACTTGCGCCCAATTCGATTCCACACGATGGGTTGCCGTACTGCTGTCTGCAGACGGTCAAATACCAGACAAAAACGAAGAATAAAATTTGCGCTATACGCATAAAAACCGGGCTTTATGCCCGGTTTATCATTGCAATTGCGTTTTCCAGAATCACACGTGCAGATTCAGAATCCAGCCGCTGTTTTAAATCACGCACGCGCACACGCCCCATACTTTCTTGGGCGGCATGCGATGTTAAATTTTCTTCTATTCCGCAAATTGGCAATGATGTTTTTTCTGATAATTTTTCCATAAAATCATAAACCATTTTGGTCGTATCACTATACGATCCATCAGCATATACTGGCACACCAACAACAATTCCAACAACATTTTCTTGCGCTGCCAAATCAGCAACTAAATCCGCATGATTTTCTGCACCACGTGGCATATTTATAACATCCCGCACAAACACAAAATTGTGCATTGGATCAGATACCGCAACCCCAATTCGTCGCAGTCCCCAATCGATTCCTAAAACACGTCCTTCACGTGGAAAAGCCTTGAAATCTGGCAAAATCATAGTATAATTCCTCTTGCTTTATAAATAATAGGATTGAAAATGGCATTTAGCAAGCAGCAATTACAAAAATTTGCAGATTTAATTAAGATTGAAGTCGCACCAGAAAAACTGGAAGAAATGAATATTGATTCCGTTATTGAATGGTTGGATAAACTGCAAAAAATCGACACAAGTGGCGTTAAACCAATGCTTAATCCGGCAGAACACAAACTGCCCCGTCGCGCAGACATTGTAACTGACGGCAACATTCGTGATTTAGTTCTGGCAAACACACCAGATAACGCTGGTACATCACGCGGATACTTCGCAGTTCCTAAGGTTATGGACGGTGAATAACATGCCAGAAAAAGACATTCCTGTAAAATTTATTGTTACAGACGCATACGACCCAGAATTCTCTTCATTCGAGCAAGAGGTTGGAAAAATCAACCACACGGATTTAGAATGGCTGATGTCAGAATTGTCGAACAAGCAGAACACAGTAAAACCTGATTCATGCGTACGCACTATGTCAATTCAGCATCTAGACACCGTCAATTTTGGTGTAAACCCATTTCGTAACAAGCGCAATCAATTGGTCGAAATATCTAACCTTTTCTATTTCACAAACACCAAACCAAAATGCACAAAAATATCACACGGCGCAAAACTATCACATGGTGCAGACGAAGAAGCAAAGATGAACACATGTTATAAAAACCTGGCAGAAGGAAAATGTTGCGATGAATTTATACGTCGCACACTGGGCGCAATTTTATTTCCACAATATTACGCAAAAGATAAACAAAGATAAAGAAGAGCAAAAAAAATGATAAACCTGACATTAACAGAAGCCCTGGCAAAATTAAACAGCCGCGAAATTTCTGCGGTTGAATTAACACGCGCATATTTGGACCGCATTGAAAAATATGGGACAGACTTAAATTGCTATATCACAACCACGCCTGAACGCGCAATGATGGACGCGGCCGCATCTGATGCACGTCGCGCAGCGGGTGATGTTAAGTTCCTGGACGGTGCACCAATTGCGATGAAGGATTTATTTGCCACACGCAACATTCGCACAACTGCGGCTTCACGTATGTTGGAAAATTTTGTTCCTGAATACGAATCGACTGTATCACAAAAATTAATTGATGCCGGAACCGTATTACTGGGTAAAGCAAACCTGGATGAATTCGCAATGGGCACATTCAGTAAAACATCATACTTTGGTGCACCAATCAACCCATGGCAGATTGAACGCGGTCTGACCGCCGGCGGCTCTTCGGGCGGTTCAACATCCGCAGTGGCGGGCGGCCTGGCCATTGCTGCAACAGGTACTGACACAGGTGGATCTATCCGTTTCCCTGCGGCAATTACAGGACTGGTTGGGATGAAGCCAACATACGGTCTGTGTTCACGTTGGGGTTGTGTTGCATTTGCATCTTCTTTGGACACACCTGGCCCAATTGCACGCACTGTTGATGACGCTGCGTTATTGCTATCTGCGATGGCGGGGCACGACGCAAAAGATTCAACCAGCGCCCCAAATGGATTTACCTGCACAGAACCATTAAAACCAATTCTGGCCGACGGCAAAAAATTACGTGTTGGCGTAATCCGTGAATTTAATAACGTAAAAATTTCAGACGACATGAAAAATCTGTTTGAAAAACGCATTGCAGATTTGAAATCAATGGGCGCTGAAATTGTTGAGGTTTCAATTCCAAACATTTTGGACGCACTGGCGGCATATTATATTATCGCCCCAGCCGAAGCATCATCAAACCTGGCACGTTATGACGGCATGCGCTATGGTCTGCGCGTCGAAGGTTCAGACCTGGTTGACACATATAAAAAGACACGCGCTGCTGGCTTTGGCGACGAAGTACAACGCCGTATGATTGTCGGTACAGCCGTTTTAAGCAGCGAATCGTATGATGTATATTTCATGCAGGCTGCCCGTGTTCGTCGCATGATTGCAGACAGTTTTAATTCTGCATTTGAACAATGTGATTTAATCATATGTCCATCCAGTGCTGGCACCGCAATGCCATTGGCATCTGACCTGTCCCCACTGGAATACTATGCATTGGATTTATTTACGGTTGCAATGAACCTGGCGGGAATACCTGCATGCAGTGTACCTGCGGGCCTTGCCACAAACGGTCTACCACTGGGGATTCAGGTTGTTGGCGCACGCTTTGACGACATGCGCGTTTTGCAGTTGGCAAAACACATTGAAACCGCGGCCGGCATTGACAACCGCCCAACAACAATAATGGGGAAATAAAAATGGAAATAATGTCCACTCCTTTCGCAAATAAAAAAACGACCCAAACGGTCGCACTTAGAAAGGAGATGGTGGCTAGGGACGGAATCGAACCGCCGACACAGGGATTTTCAGTCCCTTGCTCTACCAACTGAGCTACCTAGCCAACGCGACGACAATAATAAGATACAAAAAATAAAAAAGCAAGGGAAAAAGACAAAATGTTTACGATAAAAGGCAAAACATGTGATTGGGAATTGGTAATTGGGCTGGAAACACATATCGAAGTATTGTCCAATTCTAAATTATTCAGTGGCGCATCTGCCGACTATAACCCAACTGTTTCACCCAACACCCAGGTTTCAATGGTTGACGTTGCAATGCCTGGTATGTTGCCGGTACTGAACGAATACTGTGTTGAACAGGCCATAAAAATGGGTCTGGGGCTGAACGCTGAAATTTCACGCACCAGTCGTTTTGCCCGTAAACAATACTTCTACCCTGACCTGCCCCAGGGATATCAGATTTCACAACCGGCTGATGAAGCGCCAGTTGTTGGCCGTGGTTGGGTTGAAATCATGGGCGACGACGGCAACCCAAAGAAAATTTTAATTGAACGCGCACATTTGGAACAAGACGCCGGTAAATTAAAACATGACGTACATCCAACAAAATCCTTTGCTGATTATAACCGCACCGGTGTCGCACTGTTAGAAATAGTTACATATTTAAACACAAAAGATCCAGAAAACCGTTCATACATCTCGTCCCCAGACGAAGCTGAACGTTATCTGCGTGAAATTCGTGAAATCGCACGCGCACTGGGTGTATCCAAGGCAAACATGGAAGAAGGTTCAATGCGTGCAGACGTTAATGTATCCGTACGCCCTGTTGGTTCAACCGAATTCCGCACCCGCACAGAAACAAAAAACATGGTGTCATTTAAATTTATTAAATCCGCCATTGAATATGAGGCACGCCGTCAAATCGAAATATATGAAAACGGTGGCACAGTTTCCCAGGATACAATGCGCTATCACCAGGGCGAAGGTGTAACATCCGTAATGCGCAGCAAAGAAGACGCACTGGATTATCGTTATTTCCCAGACCCAGACCTGTTGCCAATTGAAATTTCAGACGAACAAATTGAACGCATACGCAGCACCATGCCTGAATTACCATCCGCAACACGCGCGCGCTATACGCATGAATTCGGGCTGTCCGAATATGATGCAGCGCGTCTGACCGAAACAACGGACATATCACGCTGGTATGATTCCGCAGTTGACGGCAACGCAAAACGCGCCAAAGGAATTGCGAACTGGATGATTTCAGAATTATTTGCGCACCCAGAAAATTGGGACGTAAAAAACGAAAAATCTGGCATCGTTGATGACATGCGAATCATCACGCCATCTGATTTGGCAGACCTGGTTGACATGATTGGCGAAAACACAATTAATGGCAAACAGGCCAAAGAAATATTCATCAAAATGTTAGATGGCGAGAGTGGCACCCCACGTGAAATCGCAGATAAATTTGGCATGAAACAAATGACCGACACCGGCGCGATTGAAGCCATTGTTGACGAAGTAATTGCCGCCAACCCACCCCAGGTTGAACAATATAAATCTGGCAAAGTTGGCTTACTTGGATTCTTTGTTGGAAACGTCATGAAGAAGACTGGCGGCACTGCAAACCCAGCGGTTGTAAACGAAATTTTGCGTAATAAACTTGCATAACAAAAAAGGAAAAAAAATGGTACAAATTATCAAAATTATAGAAGACAACATCTTATTCGGTGTAAAATATGGTCTGGTCGTTATTCCAGAACCACAAAACACAGTGCCACAACACCTGTTAAAATACAAAGCGGCACAGGCAAAGGCGAAAAAATGCCGCACAAATAAAATAAATAATCAACGCACAAGAAAAAAATAAGAATGATTATAACTGATTACTTAAAAGAATAGTTTATCAACCTGCAACAAAAAATGTGTACAGACATGGCTGGCATTAATCGCAAATTGGCCAGGTTGCAGGTTGAATCAGATAAAAAATTGCACGGAAATGCATATCACAAAAACATGCACCGCATGCTTTAAAAAAGCATAAAAAACAGATAAACAAAACTATTCTTTACACACGAACCAGAAAGAAAGAAATCGTAAAAAGGTTCAAAAATGTATTCAGACTCGATTGTTTCAATTTTGCGTGATATGGCAACATCCGAGGCACGCTCGAAAATAAAAGCACGCGAAGAAAAATATCAGCGACAATATGCCATGCGTGCTTTTAATACGCACAAAAAACAAATAAACAAAAAAATTATTAACACACGAACAAAGCACAAATAACATGAAAAAATTTTTTATCCAAACCTTTGGCTGTCAAATGAATGTTTATGATGGATGGCGCATTGCACGAATGCTGGAACATCGTGGATTAACACAAACAGACAACGTCGCTGACGCAGACATCATAATTCTAAACACTTGTGCAGTACGCGCCAAAGCAACAGACAAGGTTTTTTCTGCCCTGGGGCGTATCAGACGCGCAAAAAAGCCAAACGCCCTGTTTGGGATTGTCGGATGCGTTGCACGCGAAGCCGGCGCCAATGCTTTCCGTCGAATTCCAGAATTAAATTTCGTCCTGGGTCCACAAAGTTATCACAAATTGCCAGAAATTCTGGACGATCCCGATTCGCGCTTACTGGACATTAACCTGGGCGGACTGGAAAAATTTGATTCCCTGCCCCAATTGGAAAAATCACCGCGTATTGCATACATACCAATCCAAGAAGGCTGCAATCACTGTTGCACATACTGCATTGTTCCATACACACGCGGCCGTGAAATTTCACGTTCATTCGAATCGGTTATGCATGACACAATTCACGCAGCCCAAACTGGTGCAATTGAAATTTGTTTTCTGGGACAAAATGTAAATGGATATAAACACACCGACGAAAACGGAAAACTATACCGCCTGTCAGACTTAATACGCGAAACTGCAAAAATCCCAGAAATCATGCGTATACGATTTACATCCAGTTACCCAACAGAAATGACAGATGACCTGATTTCGATGTTTGCAACCGAACCAAAATTACTGCCATTTTTAAACATGCCTATACAAAGTGGCTCACAAAATGTGTTATCGCGCATGAACCGTCCATATACATTGGAACTGTATTGCGACATAATAAATAAATTAAAACAGGCACGCCCTGACATTCAAATTTCATCAGACTTTATTGTTGGATTCCCAGGCGAATCCGATTCAGATTTTGACGACACAATGAAGATTGCACAAAAAATAAAGTACATAAATTCATATTCATTTAAATATTCACCACGTCCACACACTGGCGCCGCATTAATGTCAGATCAAATCCCAGAAAATATCAAGGCAGAACGTCTGGCAAAACTGGATGCATATTTAAACGAAGTTCAACGCGAATTCAACATTTCATGCATTGATAAAACATTGTCCTGCCTGCTAGAAGGCCCTGACAAAACTGGCAAGCATTTAATTTATCGCACACCATACATGCAACCATGTATTGTTGAATATCGTGAAAACGCACCAGAATTAACAGACATAATTATCACAGACGCAAACAAAGCATGTTTGCGTGGCAAATTCAAAATCTAGAATAAAAACCGCGCATTCAATGATAATTTATACGTCATAACATCAAACATGCGAACCGCATCAATTTTTGCATTACCGCCAATCATATCCATATAAGACACAAACCCTACACTGGCATGCATTCCAATATCTGAATCTGTGTTTATATCCGCACCAAAAAGATAATTATACTTTATCCCCATCATATCAAATTCATACCCAAGCATTACACCCGAATAAAAATTAGAATCAAAATCAACAATATCAACCACGCTATAAGCATTAATATTTAAACCAAAATAAGCATCCAAATAAAAAGAATCGGTCAAATCAAACCTATACGCAACATCCGTTTTTAAATATCCCTGCATCACATCTGGATTTTCATACATTCTATTTTCATAGAACACATTGCCAATATCTGTATCTTGATACAATACCCCACCCAAAACACGCATCATTATATTATCATTCAAATTCCATAATACAGATAAATCCACACCATATAAATTCCCCGTATAATCATCATAATCAGAATCATATTTTATCTTGCCAAGTCTAAGTCCAACCCCAATATTCAACCCCGACAAAACATTTTCACGCACACCGATACCAATACCATACGAATAAAAGTCTTCTGACATTACACCCAACACATCAGAGAACAAACCCTCAGCATAATCAAAATAATTTAAAGCATTTAAGATTTTAAGTGGTCGCACCAAGTTTTCGCTATTAAAACGCGCACTATGATTCAGCACACGATTAAAAGAATTCATATCACTGACAGAATCCAACGCATGCAACAATTTATCATTTGGATTCCTTTTGCGTAATAAATTCAAGAATCGTCCCTTATCGTTACTAAAAACCTTTGCATAATCATATTCACGATGGCGTTCAAAATACAAATCACCATTACGCATTACTGCAACATCTGCAAACAAAGGATTTAAGTTATTTGTAATCAAATAAACCCCTCCTGTTCCTGATACACCTGTTATAAACGGCACATCATACAACGCACTAATATCATCAGCGACCAAGAAAACATCACCACGTAATTCAACATTTTCCAAATTCTTTTCTAACGCTTCATTAACAACCAAAACCGAATCACTTAATATAAGTTTATCAGCTTCATCGGCAAAATTTATTAACGCATTTAATTGCAACATATTTGCATCATCAACCAACACAGAATACGGGACATTAAAATCAATATACACCATATCATTTGCATCAGAAATTTTCTGAATAATCTGCGCATGACTCCCTAATTCAAATACAGAATTTACATCCGCATGATTTTCAATGATTAAAGTTGTATTATCATTCAAGACAACATTTGTTTTTAACAGCCCATTATTTTCTATTTCAACAACCCCAGAAACATGTAACGAATCAGGCATATAATAATCAGCATTTTCAATAACAAAATCATGTGAAACAAATTTATCGCCACTAATCACACCCGACCATGCATCATGCACAGCAAACAAAACATAAACAAAAAGAAGCAATAAACATCTCATACCCGACCAGTATATAAGAATATTTTCTTAAACAAAGGACAAAATAAATCGCCCAGTTTTTTTCCACGGGCGATTTTTATTGGGACAGGGAATATTATTTTTCTAACTTACCCCACCCTGCCTTATATCCACCATCACGTTCCAGATAGATATTAGCACCATTCAACTGGGCGGCACTAATACCATGAATCATATAAGTCTGATCCAAACGGCCACTCATTCCTGTCTGCAACATAGGCAAATGAACATTCATTTTTTTTGAATTGTTACAACATTTTGCATCGTTATAACACATATCGCATTGATATACTTTTAAGTTATATTGGACACCCGGACGCATATCTTTCAGATCAACCATCATTTTCAAACCATTGTCTGTTTCCTTGAATTTAATATGCCCCATTTTTGATTCACCACCATTGCTGCTATGGGTATACATTTTTGCATAAACTGAATTAACATCCGCGTTTTCAGTTGTCTGATAAACAACGATTGTATCAGATTCAATAACTTCGACAGCCTGTGGGTTATTACGCATCATTTTTTTATGATGTTGTTTTTTCCCCGGGCAATCCATCATACAACCCGACAGAACTGCCATCGCCGCCATCAAAGACGCAAACGTTAACATTTTTTTAGCTGGATTTTTCATTTGTTTCTCCTTTTATGTTCCTTTGTGGTTACACAGATATACTTTACAATATTTTTTTATCAATTACCCCAGGTTTGAATCCCTAGGATTCCCCGGAAATCATGCGTATAGAACGAATTGACATCAATCCTGTAACACATACAAATTAAACATGATAGCATGCATAACGCATACAACAAAAGGAGAGAGAAAATGTATGAATTAATACAACGTCTGATTGCATTCAAATACGCATGCAAAGTAAACCATTGGTCGACAGACAACTATTCTAAACACCTGTTATTTGACCGTTTGACCGAAGACATTGACACGTGGGTCGATGCAATTGCAGAAACATACTTTATGGCCGAAGATAAAAAATCAGTATTTAACGCAAACGTACTGAACCCCAAATTTATTAATCGCGATTTGGTAAAATCATGCGAAACAATAATATCCCATCTAGAAGAGTTACAAAATGACGGCGAAACAAACGAGGGGCTGAACTCTCTACTCAGTGCTATTGAGGAAGGATTTTTAAACAAGCTTGCCCTAGCAAAACTAGCATAATAATACGCCCCCCGCAACATGCGGGGAATTTTTTTATCTTACGAAACACAAAAAAAGACGTCCGACTTGGACGCCCTTGGGATTATGATAAAGATTAGAACATAAATCTAATACCAACATCACCACCAAAATTATGCAAACCAGAATTGATATCAACATACGTATAACGTGCCGCCACATCAACTGCGAAACGCTCCATATCAAACGTTATCCCCAATGTACCCATTGCAGAGAATCGCGTTTCATCTTTGCTATGATGTGGCACCAAATATCCATGACGTTTAACATCAGTCATTGCAATACCCGCACCAACACCAACGAATGGACGTACGATTTTATACGAACCAAATTCCATATAATTGTTCCACAACAAGGTCTGCATTTTGGCTTCTACATCAACAGTTCCTGCGCTGCCAAAGCGTTCAGAATCAGACAATTTGCCAAAATAAGACCATTCGATTTCAGAACGAACCGTATCACAAACTTCCAAACCTAATGCTGCACGTCCCTGAAAGATATAATCAGTCATTGATTCTTTGCTGCCATTATATTTATAATTCAGGTTTGAATAGCTCATACCGCCTCTCAATCCAATATATGGGTCCATACCCCACATTTGCCAGCTGCTGCCCTGGTCTGGATGATTAATACCCGCAAATGCAGGACATGCCATCAGCACCGCCAGTGTTGATAATGCTAACTTTTTCATTTTCTCTCCTTTTTGTATTTTTTTTTTACTAAGTTTCATGTCAACAATACAATTCTATCAGCAGAAAATTAAAATTTGCATAGGTATGAATCCCTGTTCTATACACGCTATTTCTAAGAAAAAATTCCAAACAATTAATAAGACAGCATGGGTAACATAAACTAAAAAAACGACCACACATGTGGTCGTACATTTTGGTGGACGCGCAGGGACTCGAACCCTGGACCCACTGATTAAGAGTCAGTTGCTCTACCAACTGAGCTACGCATCCAGAACTGTTTTTATTCTTATCAGCGCGATAATTATAACTTTTTTTCCAGAAAATGCAAGTTTTTAAATATTGTTTACTTTTATAAAAAATTACATATAAAATAAAAACTTTCAAATAATGGCAAAGGACAAAATATGATAGACAATTCATATACATTACAAAAAATTGGCTTTACAACGACCCCACATGACATATCAAAAACAACTATAACTGAAAACGAAGTCAAAGACTGGTTAGACAAAACAGATTTTAATTCGGCATTACAATTTTACAACCTGGACACCCATCCTGAATTCTTGAATTTATTCAACAAATACCTGTTAGAATTCAATTCTAATCCCGACCTACAAACTGGCGCATACATTCTAAGCAAATACCTATTTTCGCCCAACAAATATAATTGGACACATGATTTAAAACGACAAACTGTTGATCCACTGCCTGCATTAATACTGCTGTCTGGATACACAACACACCAAGGGAACATGAAATCCAGAAATTTTGATAACTACCAAGAAAGCAAACATCGTTTTAGAATTGCTGAAACATGCACGCGCGGTCTGGACGTATATAAAATAAATGGTTCAGAAATATCGCAATTAATCTGGGGCAGCTTTTTTATCAATGCGCACATTGTTGAATTTGGCCGTCTGCAATACGAGATATTTGAATACGACTATCAAATACCAAACTTTAGCCCATCGGATAAATTTTGCATAAATATTCACGTCCCACGTGGGCAAAAGTTATCAAACGATTCGGTATCAAAATCACTGGCACATGCCGCACAGCGCACCCCTGTGTATTTCCCAGAATGCCCACAAACCCCAAATATGTTTATTGACAGTTGGCTGATGGATAAAAATCTGGAACCATACCTGCCGACAGAATCAAACATACGCTTATTTCGCGAACGCTTTGAAACGCTGCATCACCTGCCCGAATCCAGTCTATCAAAATTCTTATTTAACACATCATCATCCGACATATCAAAATACCCATCTGATACATACCTGCGCCAACGCATAAAAACCGCATTATTAAACGGCGAAAAATTCCACGATGGAATCGCACTTTTAAAACAATCACACACCCGATAAAAAACCGCCTATACGGCGATTTTTCTATATTTTATCACATCTAACCATCATACATTTCGGACGCAATTCAATATTCTTTATATCATCTATATTTTGCGCCCCAGCCAACGTCATAACACGTCGCAAATCTTTTTTCAGCCAATCAAAGACATCCACGACACCACGCCATCCACCCAAAGCCAAGCCATAAATCACCGGCCGTCCAATTGCAACAACATCTGCACCACTGGCAATTGCTTTAAATATATGCTGACCACGACGCACACCACTATCAAAAATAATTGGCACACGTTTATTTACACGCTCTGCGATAACAGGCAACATCTCAAAAGAGGCGGGCGCACCATCCAGCTGTCGTCCACCATGATTTGAAACCCACACTGCATCTGCACCGGCCAGAATTGCCGTTTCCGCATCATCAGGATGTTGAATTCCTTTTACAACAATCGGCAATTTAGTAATCGATTTAACCCACATAATATCATATGGACTCAAATCATTTTTTGATGCTGCAAAAATTTTACTTATCCCCTGTCCTTTGGTCTTGATTGATTTTTTTGGCACATTTGGTAACTCTAATGGGAATTTAAAGTCATTACGCAAATCCGCCACCCGATTACCACCGACTGGCGCATCAACAGTTAATATAATTGCCTTGTACCCTAAATCTTCTGCTTTTTTTATAATAGCACGATTAATATTTTCATCCTTACTAAGATATAATTGAAACCACTGTGGTGCCCCGCGTCCTGCACGTGCAATTTCTTCCAATGTTGAACTGGCATATGTACTAACACTCATAATTGTACCAGATGCTGCAACACCATGCGCAGTACCAGCTTCGGCACTGACATGTGCCAGCCCATGTGCCGCCGCAGGTGCCGCAATAACAGGCAACGAAATATCTATTCCCAAAATACTGGTTGAAATATTTGGCTCAACCACACCTGTCAAAACACGCGGAACAATATCAACATCATCAAACGCAGACGTATTTCGCATCATTGTCTGTTCTGTTTCCGCCCCGCCACGAATATAGTCAAAACCACCCTGTGGAATAATTTCTGATGCTTCTAATTCTAAATCATCAATATCGTATATAGCAATTTGCGCATCCCGATTCGATGCCTGATATTCATTATTTGGAACCATTGGCGATTTATGCATATATGCGACCAACCAAATTACAACAAAAACAACCAACAAAACACACAAGACAAAGATTAAACGCTTCATAAAAACTCCCCTTTTTTTTACAAAATAATTTTAACACCGGGGATAAAAAAATATTATCTGACAGTATTCTTAACAAACATACCGCCTTTCGGCGGTTAAATGATTAATTTTTTAAATAAGACGATGGATTATAAGCCTTGGTTCCCTTTCTAATTTCAAAATGTAACTGTGGCGAATCAACCTTACCTGTTTGACCGACCGTACCAATTTTATCCCCAACCTTAACACGCGCACCACGTCGCACGGTCATTGAATCCATATGTGCATATACCGTCATCCACCCATCAGAATGTTGAACAATTACTAAATTTCCCATTCCCTTAATCTCATTTCCAGCATAGGCAACAACACCATTTTCCGCAGCACGCACAGCTGCACCACGTGTCCCAGAAATATTTATACCATCGTTAAACAATCCATTTGATTTCGCGCCATAATTTGATAAAACCTTGCCACGCAATGGCCATGAAAATTTTGATGATGAACGTGCTACAATCTTAGGCAACTTTTTCGTTGGATCTGACGAAATCTTCTTCTCAGGACTTGCAACTTTCTTTTCTGCCACCTTGACCTGCTCTGTCTTTGTTTCCGAATCTACTTTTGAAACATTCTTCTTGCTCTCTACGCTTGATTTCTGGGATTTTTCTGTTTTTTGAACAATATTTTTTTGTGACACTTCACCTAAATTTGGCACACGCAACCTTTGACCAACAGACAGATTAAATGGTGCCTTTAAATTATTCATAACCGCCAAATCATTAACTGGCACTGAATACTTACGCGACAAAGAATACAACGTATCACCCGCAGCAACCGTTATGTCTTTCAGCTCAACCTTTTTTACTGATTTAACAGACGCAGTTGGCTTTTTCACCGTCAACGCATCTTCATGCGCTATTTTGGAATCCTTGTCCACTGAATTATAGACCGGCACTACCAAGAAATCATCTTTTGATGCATTTGCATTTCCTGTATCTTCCACAACAACCTGTTCCCCTGCATCTACCTGTGGGGGCGTACCATATTCTGCAATTTGCACCGGCGCAACATAATCTTCAACAGACGCATACGTGACATAATCATCACCGTCATCATGACCATACAAATCAGGTGATGCATATACCCCATAATCTGTTGCCGCCGAATTATAAATTTCTGGATTTTCATTTGGATCAGCCAACAATGCCGGATAACGCGATGAAATAAAATCCCCAACCGAATCAGGCAAAGTCTGAATTTTCGGTTGCAAATCACATGCTGTTTGCGTAATCAAAACAGCAGCAAAAATCCAAATGATTTTTTTCATAAGACTATTATAACACAAAATCAATCCCGACGCATAAATAAAATGCTGACTTCAAACAATGCCCACATTGGCAACGCTAACATAATCTGAGAAACAACGTCCGGCGGTGTTAATATTGCTGCGGCAATAATAATTAAAACAATCGCATATCTGCGAACCTTTAAAACCCGTGAACGTGGCAAAACACCAATCTTGTTTAACAAAATCATTACCAGTGGCAATTGAAATGCAACACCAAAAATCTTTAACATACCAATTGCAAAAGACAAATAATCACGCGCCACCGGCATCAACATACTGGGCACTGGTGATGATTGATTTAATTCAACAAAGAATCTGAAAACAACAGGAAACAAAAAATAAAAAGCAAACCCGGCCCCCAACAAAAACAAAACCGGCGAAGCAACCAACATTGGCCATATTAAACGACGTTCATTTTTTTTCAATCCCGGTGCAACAAAGGCCCAGGCATGCCACAACATAACCGGCAAAACAATTATTAATGCAAACAATGTCGCCAACGAGAATTGAATCATCAACCCATCCGACAACCCCGTATACAACAGCGTCCCATCATTCCATACCGACAATAAAGGCGCAGTTAAAAAATCCTGTAACATTGGCGAAACGTACCAACCACAAACAAAAGCCAACAAAAAAAACAACAACACCCATAATATACGGCGTCGCAGTTCTGAAAAATGTTGCAACAGTGTCATATTTTTCATTTACCACGTCCTTTACGCACTGTTTTCGGCTTTTTCTTTTGTTTTGGAATTACATCAGAAAAAGAATCCAACACATCATTTGCAGTGTTTTTTATCAAATCATCTATTGGTTTTTCCAAATCAATTTGACGTTTAACATCTTCTGATAAATCAGTAATTTTCCATATAACACGTCGCACAGCATTAATCACACGCGCCAAAACACGTGCAACATCGGGCCACAAACGAACAGGGATAACCAACACCCCAACCAATATAATAACAAAAAGTTCCGCCCAACTAATTCCAAACATTTTATTTAATCATAGTAATCATCACCACCACTGGTACTGACTGTTTTATGCCGTTGAATCTGAAAATAATTCTTGCCAAAATTTGTTTTTTCACGCAACCCCTGGAACACGACATCCGTCTTGGCCCCCGTCGCATCGACAACAGTCCATGAATTTAATTTCACCGGACTTTTATCAAACACAACTGTCATATATCCTAAACCTTCTTGACCGCGCAAATTCAGTTTTAAAGCAAAAGAATTCTTATAATCAGTCGTTTCTACAACATTAATATCAGCATTCCTTAAATCAATATTTTTACGTACCAAAATTCCTGCTGGCGTACTGGTAATTGGCACAGTTGTAATCTGATCCAATGATTTATCAAAGAAATATAAATCCTGGCCGTCTGAAATTAATTGTATTGGCATATCATCATAATCCAAACGAACGCGTCCCGGACGCAGCATTGCAAAATCACCATTTTGCTGTTTTCCGTTGGCCGTTTGAACAAACTTACCATTCAACCCTGTTATTGAGTTCAAATATTTTTCTGCATTTAATACCAATTTACTGTCGACCGCCGCATTTGCGATACCACAAAACAGCAAGGCAAAAACAAACATTATTTTTTTCATTCCCTACTCTCCTTTAAACAATGCCAAAACCTGTGCACGCACATTTTCCAGGCTGTCGCGTACAATTGCGCCGGCGGCCCTTTCATGTCCACCACCACCCAATGCAACCGCGATATGGTCAATTGGTTTTCTGCGACTGCGAATCGAAATACCAATTTGTTCTGGCTTTTGCTCTTTTAACAAAACGACATAATCCACTCCCTGGATTTGTCCCAACAAACTCAACACCATTTCGCCACGTCCATCCAGGTATTTATAATCCTTCTTAGGGATTGTTGCTAATGCCAAACGTCCATGATAAAAGAATTCTGCATTTGCGGTTGTTCGCGCTTCCAGCTGTACTGCCTTGCGAGGTTTATTCTGCATTAATTCAATCAATTCACGAATATTTACACCACTGTCCACCAATTCAGCCATAATACGCAACGCTTCACCATTGCGCACAAATTTAAAGTTCCCAGTATCAGTCAAAATTCCCAAAGCCAACAAATCCGCCGTACGCGAATCCATATACAACCCGCCTCCACGCATAATCTTGTACACAATAACGGCTGTTGCAGGCGCATTTTCATCATTTATGCACAATGCGCCAACGGTATTTTCATTTCTGTGATGATCAATTTCGATTACAAATTTTGCATTATCAACAATTGGACGCGGTCCGCCAATATGCGCCGGATTTCCATAGTCAACAACTATTGCCAAATCATACTGCATTTGCGTATCTACGCGTTCAAAATATTTAATACGTGAACGCAACGGCACATAATCCAGCGCATCCGGAATATTTCCATCATATGTACAAACCGGCGTCACACCAAAATTATCTTCTATTAAGTGCGCCAATGCCAACACACTACACAGTGAATCACCATCTGGGTTTTTATGTCCCATAATTGCAATTGACTTTGCATTTTTTACATATTCATAAAATTCTTGTATCTTCTGTTCCATACCAACCATTTTTATATTGCAATATCTTCCAAGAAAAACTGTGCACTGACCCGGCCATTATATTCATTTTGCTTTAACCGCCCCAGCATCATTATTTTAGTATTTGTATTCGCATCGTCTAGTAAAAAATTACCAACCGCAGTTCCCACTAAATTAAATCCAACAAATGCTAATTGTGTACCCATACTGGTTGCCAACGTTCCACGCAAATGCGCCCCCCCTGTTCCCATAACAGACGCATGTCGCAACTGTCCGCCACGCAACACCAACATTGGTTCTGGATTTCCCTGACCAAAAGGTTCCAACGCATCCAATTGTTTAACCAATCGCATATTTGCCGCCGCCGCATCAATTTCCGCATCAACCATTACTTCTGGACTGGGTCTGACACCATTCAATTGTTCATTAACCGCCGCCTCCAAGAAATTGCAAAACGCTTCTTCGTTTTCCACCGGCAAAGAAAAACCAGCCGCCGCGGCATGTCCACCGCCTTCGCTAACAATTCCCAACGCCAGCGCATCATGAATAATTTTACCTAAATCAATTCCCGCAATCGAACGTCCTGAACCATTAATCATACCATCCGCTCGTGTTGCTACACACGATGGCAGATTATATTTATCCTTTAATCGTCCGGCAATAATACCCATCACCCCGCCATGCCAATTATCACCACAAACAAACAAGCTGCATTTTCCAGACGCGCAGCAATTTTCTGCCAATTCACATGCACGCAACATAATTGCATTTTGGATATCAATACGTTCTTGATTCATCTTGTGCAATTTATCTGCCAAATCATGCGCAATCAGCGGATTATCTGTCAACAACAAGTCCAATGCTGGTGTTGCAGAATCTAACCGTCCTGCTGCATTTAACCGTGGTCCCAACGCAAAGCCCGCAGCATATACCGATGGTTTTTTTATGCCTGCGACATCCATTAATACACGCAGTCCTAAATTCTGCTGCAATCCCAAAACCTTTAATCCTGTCGCAACAAATGCGCGATTTAATCCAATCAATGGCATCGTATCGCAAATCGTCCCCAGCGCAACCAAATCCATAAAATTCATCAGTTCTGAATTATCCAATCCTAAACCACGATTTTTTAATTCTCTGTTCAGTGCAACCAATGTCAGAAATGCAACACCAACCCCCGCCAGATATGTCAACCCCGACGTATCATCTGCACGCTTTGGGTTTACGACCGCATCTGCATCTGGCAATGCGCTATCTGGCGAATGATGATCTGTCACAACAACGCGCATTCCACATTCATGTGCATACTTAACTTCTTCTAAGCCAGAAATTCCACAATCAACTGTCACCAACAAATTTGCACCCAGTTGCGCAATTTCGTCAATTGCATGATTATTCAACCCATAACCTTCGCCTTCGCGCGTTGGCAAATGCCAAACAACATCTGCCCCAACCGCCCGCAGATATTTCACAAAAATTGCAGTTGACGTAATACCATCAACATCATAATCACCGTATATTGCAATTTTCTGATTATTTTGCACTGCATCTGCAATAATAGAGGCCGCCAAATCCATATCCATCAAAACTGATGGATTTGGCATATAATCCTTAATACTGGGGTTTAAAAATTTCTTTATATCTGCATCAGATTCAAATCCACGACCATGCAATATATTCTTAACCAAATCCCCACTGCCGTCAAAAACATCACTTTCCATCACCCATGCGCGCCCCAGCATGGATTTTTCCACTATCTTTCTCAACTTACTTACTCTTTTTTTATTATCAGGAATATTATAATCTAAAATTATTCAAATAGCAACGGCAGTATGCTGTTTAAAATCTTACCCGTTGTTGGCACTGCATTCCATGCCGCCGTACGCCACCCCCATGATTCCTTGGTACCATGTGGCTCATCCAAAACGACCAATATCGTATATTGTGGTGCATTTGCAGGAAACACCCCAACGAATGCAGTCACATTACGTTTATTATCAATTTTACCATTTGTATACTTTTCTGCGGTTGATGTTTTACCACCAATTTGAATACCTGCAACACGAGCCTGTTTTCCACTGGTCTCTTCGGCGACTCGCAACATAATTGGTCGTAATTTTGCCGAAATTTCGTCTGCCAAAACGCGTTCACCACGCACCACGCCGACACTGCGTTTTTGCAATGTTGGATATATATAAATTCCGCCATTTGTAACCGCATTCACTGCCAACATCAAATGCATTGGTGTGACCGCATACCCCTGCCCATACGCAACCGTTGCACGCTCGACCGGTCCCCATTTACGTTGTGGTATACTGTTTTCTGTACGTCCAAATTCTAAGTCCAACGCTTTATCCATATGCAGGCGTTCAAAGAATTCTTTTTGTGCCCCATCAGGTAATTCCAGTGCGATTTGCGCACTGCCAACATTACACGAATGCATCATAATTTCTTCGACATTAATGCTGGGGCGCGGGGGTTTAAAGCTACGAATATCTGTAATTTTTTTTGCCAATTTGCCATTTTTATCATATATCGGGAAAGGCTTTGCCACATAATATTCTTTGGTTGGTTCAATACCATTTTCCAACGCCAATGCAGTATTAAATATTTTAAAAATAGATCCTAATTCAAACACGCTGCGCATTGGTTTAAATGTTCGATTTGCAACTGGGTCTGCGCGCAGATTTTCTGGATCAAAATCTGGCAAAGACACCATCGCAATAATTTCACCAGTTCTGGAATTCATCAACATACCCATCGCAGCTTTGGTCTGATATTTCTGCATTGCGAATGACAGCTGCTCATAAAAAACTGATTGGATACGCGAATCCACCGACAAACGCAGAGGGTCCTTATTTTCGGTCAAATAATCATTATAGACACGTTCTGCCCCTTCTAATCCACGTCCATCCTGACCTGCGAAACCAACGACATGCGAAAACAAACGACGTTTTGGGTATCTGCGTGTTTGAATTTTTTCAACCTCTAACCCTGTCAGTTTTGCCTTTTGTATAATTTCACGTTGTTTATCACTGGCATATTTTTTCAAATACTTAAAACGCGAATCAGAATTAACCAATTCCAACGCCTGGGCCAACGAATATTCATACGGCAACGCTTCGTGTATAGTTTGTGCAACTGCCTCGCGGTCTTGGGCACGCACTGCACGATTTCGCAGAATAATATGTCCTGATGCGACATTTTTGGCCAAAATATCGCCATTTCTGTCTACGATATCGGCACGATGTACCATCCATTCTTCATCCGCCCCTGCACGACGCGAAGTATCAGTTCCCTGAATTCCCAACTGCAACGTACGCCCAATAAACAATACGAACGCACATAAAAACACAACATTCAGCCACCCCAGACGCTTTCTTGCTTCGACATTTCCACGTCCTGCATTGAATCCATGTTTAAAAATATCACGTCCAACTTCAAACATTACAAAATTTCCCGATTTGGCAACTCGTCTATTGTAACAGATTTCTGAAAACTAACCCCTTCTACCTTGGGCAAAACGCTAACCACCATATTTCTTAACACTTCGGGTCGAACCAGTGATGCAAAATTAGCCTGGGCCACTGCAATTTTCTGTTGGGTTGCAATTATATCACGACGCACGCGATTTATCTGGCGATTTTGCGTACGAAAACACACCTGTAACGTAACACTGACCAACACCACAATCCCCAGTGACCAAATCCCAATATGAAACATTTTTTCATCGTCATGCATAATCCGTTACCCCTCCGTATATGCTTGGCATTTTATCATAAATTTTGAAAAAAACGAATCATAGAATTAACACCATTTAACCGCCCCGCCCCCAGCACCAGATTCAATCCTGTAAATTCTTGTAAAATGTCCATTTCTTTTATCTGTGAATCACTTTTACCATCAACCATTGCAATCAATATTGCAACAATACCACGCACCAACGCCGAATCGGCGCGGCCATAAAACCTATTCCCAACTCTGCAAATTTCTACAAACGAAGAACATCCAACAATTTCACTGCACACAGCATTTTCTGGCACATCTTCCATATGCGCACCAAAATCCATAACCAATTCCAGTTTTTGCGCATCATCATCAGTTAATTGCAGCAAATTTTTCATCTGTGCATACGTCATACGAATCACCATCCCTCATTCGTTAAATCTAATTCTATTCGTGCCGCATCAGACATACGCGACAAATCCCATGGTGGATCCCACACCAAATCAACACGTACTGACACATCCCCTGAAACAGATTGAACGGCTTCTTTCACCTGTTGCATCAACTCTTCCATCATTGGGCATGTTGGACTGGTAAATGTCATCTTGATTACAATTTCTGTATCCTGAATATCGATATCATATATCAATCCCATATCCCACACATTCACCGGAATTTCTGGATCATACACCGTTTTCAAGGCACTAATAATATCTTCTTTTACAACCGTCATTTTACGATATCTTTTATGTATTTAACAACCTGCCACGCCTGTTGTATTGTATTATACGCCCCAACAGATATACGTACAGAACCATTTATTCCCAACAAATTGTGTATCCATGATGCGCACATATTACCCACACGCACACATACACCACGCGCCCCAATCAGGGCACCAAAATCCAAAACGTGCATACCATCAATTACAAAAGACAACATTGCTGCATCACGCCCTGTCAGAATTTTAACACGCGATATCTGCTTCAATTCATCATACATATATTTTATCAATCCTAAATCAGGACGATTTTCTTCCAGTTTATCAATTGCATTCGCCAAACCTGCAATTTGTGTTAACGGCAAAGTTCCCGCCTCGAATACATCTGGTGCATTATTGAATATAATTTTATCACCACTAATTTTATTCACCATTCCACCACCGAATTGAACTGGCGCATACTGATTCGGATTTCTTATATACATCACCCCTAAACCTGTATCCGCACCAATTTTATGCGCAGACCAACAAACAAAGTCCGCCCCCCATGCATTTACATCAATTTTTTCATGCACAATAAATTGCGCAGCATCAACAACCACAACAACATTTGGATTTTTTTCGCGTGCACAACGAACAATTTCTGAAACATTTTGTGGTTGCCCTAAAACATTTGACATTGCCGTTATAACCATAACGTCCGCATATGGAATTTTATTAACATCAATATCCAAATTTTCATCCAGCGAACACACAATAACCTTTGCCCCCGACATAACAAATGGTAAACGGGCACTGTGATGATCCAAATCAGACACCGCCACAATCGATTCAGATTTTAGATTCAACATACGTACAATTTGATTAATCGCATCGGTTGTTCCATGTGTAAAAACGATATTTTCTGGTCTTGCGTTCATAAATTCAGCAACACGCATGCGCCCATTTGCAACCATATCATCAACCCATGCTGCACGTGCACAAATTCCACGTCCTGCATTTGCATAATGATTACGCAAGAAATCGACCTGTGCATTAATCACAGCATCATCTTTTTGATAACTGGCAGCGGCATCTAAGTATATGATTTCATTCATGAATGATTTCTCTTGCATTTTGGGCTGATTATAATACACTCTTGCCGAATATCAATAAAGAAAGAAAGGAGAAAATCTATGGCAGTAGAACATGCAAACGACGCAACATTTGCAGGCTTGATTGGGGATGGGATAACATTGGTTGACTTTTGGGCAACATGGTGTGGTCCATGCCGTATGTTCGGTCCAATCTTCGAAGAAACATCCAATAAAACAAATGATGCAAAATTTGTAAAATTTGAAATTGACGAATCGAATCGCCAGACCCCGATGAAATATGGCATTCGCAGTATTCCATCAATCTTGGCATTCAAGAACGGCGAATTAGTCGAGGCGCGCACCGGTGTCATGGACAGCGACACCCTGCTTGCATGGATAGAAGAATTAAAGGGATAAAGAAATGGCAAACAACGATTATATGTCTATTGAATTGGCCGCGGATTACAAGCCAAAGAAATCAGAACCATACATGTGCCCAGAACAATTGGCATACTTCTATCGTGTGCTGTCTGCACAGAAAGAAGAACTGGAAAACCAACGTGCATCTGTTCTGAACGCGGTTCGTTTGGCCGATAAAACCGAAGCTGTTGGTGTTGGTGACGAATCGGACAATGCAACATATAACCAAGACATCACAATGGATTTACGTATGTCCGACCGCAGTAATAAATTACTAAATAAAATTAATGCGGCCTTGGAACGTATTGCAAACGGCAAATACGGTTTCAGCGTAGTATCTGGCGATGAAATCGGTATTCAACGTTTAATGGCACGTCCACTGGCAACGATGACGGTCGAAGAACAAGAAGAATACGAAAGCCGTAAAAACTAAAAAACATTTCAAAAAACATCCCGCTTTCTGCGGGATATTTTTTATACATTCAATTTACATGTCTTTATAAAATTACATATCTCCATACGCAATTTTTTTGGCCATCCTTTTGGTGGACAATCCAACACACCGATTCGTTCCAAATCCTGGAACAATTCACGTGCACGCGCCAAATCTTCATCTGATTCTATATATTTTATCTTGCGAAATGCCCATTTAATAAAATACCACTTAAAATTTTCTGACCATTTTTTCATCTGATACGGCGACGCAGATTCTTGATATTTTAAAAACGATGTTTTTATACCCGTTATCAAAGACTGCATAATCCGCAACTGCTTAGCCCCCAATACAATTCCACCAAAATTTGGAATATAAAAATACAATGGCAATGGCGCGATTGTCACACGCGGATTACGCAACATAACCTGGCTCCACCATGGGAAATCTTCAAATAAAATCCCCTTAATAAACGGAATATCTGCTATCAATTCACGTCGATACATATTCTTCCAAACCTGACAATGTTTAATCAGCCATTTTTTCTTTTTTCCTGGCGCATTATGCGTACGTTCTGTTGCATATTCATAAACATCGTCTGTTATCAGTGTTGGAATTTTATTCAGATTATACCTTTTATGCATACGCATTGGCACAACATTATCCGTATCCATTTTCATAACATGTCGCACCATTAACTGCGGACGATAAATGCGGTCGTACGTAAAAGACACAATATCTGAATTATCACGCTGTGCCAAATGATATGCAATTTCCATCGTTTGCGGATGAATAAAATCATCACTATCCAGATACATAATGTAATCACCATCGGCGTATGGCATACCTGCATTACGCGCATCTGACAAACCACCATTTTCCTTGGTCACCACAACAAAACGCGAATCGCGCGCGGCATATTCTGCCAATATTTTACCGCTATTATCTGGACTGCCGTCGTTAACACAAATCGCCTGCCAATCAGAGAACGTCTGATTCAAAACACTGTCCAAACATCTACGCAAATATTTTTCAACATTATAGACCGGAATAATAATTGAAATTGCTGGCATACCCCCCTCCCTAACCTATTTATTCATATCACAAATTGCCTGGGAAAACGTCCCAGGGCGCGGCGCATCCGCGTACGCAGTTTTTTGAAAGAACGCATCTGCTGTCAACTCATCAAATGTTTCCTGATTAAATGGCTGAAATTTATATTCATGCCATAAAGTATGCGTTGGATATTGGTCAACATGTGGCATTTCAGCAAAGTATTTTTTTGCGCGCTCGTCATTCTGAACCAAGGTTTGAAACAACATCTGATGCATAAAATAATCAAAACTTTTATTTTCATGCATCCAGTATTCCAAAATCATCGCACGCCACGCCCCCAACAAATAAGAACCGCGACGTCCACGTATAAAACAATTCTGACAGAACATATATTTCTGTCCCACCTTATCCCCGACCAAATACATAAAGAAGTCTTGTTCCACAATCCATTTTGGAATCGGCGACACAACAAAATCTGTTGAATCCAACCAAAATCCACCATATTGATATAATAATTCTACACGACAAATATCTGCAAAATGTGCGCGTCTGATTTTACCTGCCTTGTACTTTTGCACGATAATATCTGGCAATTTTATATAATCAAAAATATTACTGTCGTCCAACACCACTAATTCCTGCTTGCAGTGCTTTCTAATACTGCGAAAACATGATTTAACCAATTCTGGTGCATTTTCTTCACCCTGTTGCCAAATTGTAAAGATCTTTTCGTTCTTATCATCCTTGATAACAGGTCCATCTACAACATTTCTTACCGCCGACAAATAACGCTTAAAATATTCTGGTGCAACATGCGATAAAACATTTGTTCTGACATCACGACGATGTTCACGCGAACGCCATGGCCAATTAAAAACATGTGATTGAAAAAAGATTTTTGTTAATGCCCATGCCCTATCAATATTCATGTCTGTCCTCTTTTGCTATAAAATTCCCCGGCAAAAACAACCGGGGTAAACAAAATTATTCTTCAACACCCAATGCCACATCATCGTCATCATCAATTGGCCCAGTTGTCATTTCTTCGGCAATTCCGGATGAACGTGCCATAATTTTATCCAACAATTCCTGTTGCACTTCTGGTCTATCTTTTAACCATTGACGCGCATTGGCTTCACCCTGCCCCATACGTTCACTGTTATAAGAATAGAAACTACCCGCCTTTTCAATAAAGTCATACTTTACACCCATATCCAGGATTTCACTGATGCGGCTAATACCTTCGCCATACATGATTTTAAAGTCAACTGTACGGAATGGCGGTGCAACTTTGTTTTTAACGACTTTCACACGCGTTTCATTACCGATAATATTTTCCTTGTCCTTAATCTGTCCTGTACGGCGGATATCCAGGCGCACAGACGCATAGAACTTTAACGCATTACCACCGGATGTCGTTTCTGGATTTCCAAACATAACCCCAATCTTCATACGAATCTGATTGATAAAGATTAACAACGTATTGCTGCGTGATACAGATCCCGCTAATTTTTTCAAGGACTGACTCATCAATCTGGCGGTTGTACCAACAAAAGAATCACCAATATTTCCTTCTAATTCTGCCTTGGGCACCAATGCCGCAACCGAATCGATAACCACGACATCAACCGCACCCGATTTAATCAAAGTATCTGCAATTTCCAACGCCTGTTCACCTGAATCTGGCTGTGAAATAATCAGGTTTGAAACATCAACGCCCAGTTTTTTTGCATAACTGGGGTCCAATGCATTTTCTGCATCAATATACGCACATGTCCCACCTTTTTTCTGGGATTCTGCAACCGCATGCAACGCCAATGTTGTTTTACCAGAACTCTCTGGTCCGTAAATTTCAACGATACGCCCCTTTGGATATCCACCAATTCCCAACGCGATATCCAAGCCCAACGAACCTGATGAAATCGCCTCAATATTCTGTTGTGATCCATCACCCATTTTCATGATGGCTTCTTTACCAAATTGTTTTTGAATTTGCGCCAACGCAGATTCCAACGCAGGATTTTTTGCGGGTGCCCCACTATCTTTGCTAACTTCTTTCTTTGCCATAATTTTCCCCTTTAATTATCGGAAAAATCATACACGCTAAAACCTGAAAATGCAAGTATTCACTTCTTACTTATCAGCACACCAATACTTAACGCACCAATGGTTGCCGTAACCGCCCACACTGCGGATGTCGCGCCATATAAGGCAATCATCGCCGCCCCCAGAATTGGCGCCAGAACATTTGGTAAATTTGCGCTTGTACGGAACACACCATAAAAACGTGTCTGCTGACTTTTCTTTGTATTATCAAAGAACAATAAATCATGTACCGATTCCATCAATGCCCCCGAAATCTGCCATGCAACAAATATCGCCAGCAACGGCACACCGGTTGCAACCGTTGCAATCGCAGACAATATTGCAAACGAACCAAATCCCAAAACCAGCCACAGTGTCTTGCCCGTACGTCGCACCGCGCGTCCCATAAATTCGCTTAATAACAGATACGGAATAATCCCCAGTGTTAAGACCCACCCCAGCACATCTTTACTGAATCCGTTTTCAATCACCAAAATCGGCACATACAAAACACGCATCGCACGCAATGAATAATAACCAAAATTTACTAGATACGCACGCAACATACCCGGCAATTTAAAGAATGCAAACGTATTTTTCCACAGCGCCCGAAATGTCCTGCGCGGATTTACTGGGCGTATCTGCTTATCTTCTTGCACAATCCGGAAATATTTAAAAAACATCCATCCCGCCAAATAAATCATTGCCGACCCAAAGAACGCCGCCCTATTTCCAAAATGATTCGCAATCAAGACCGCAACTGTCGGTGCAAATAACGCACCAATATTCATCCACAAATGATACCGTGAATTTAAACGTGCCATACCAATATTTTTTGAAAAATCCGACATAAACAGCGGTATTAACATCCCCACAAAAGTTATCGCAACCCCTGTGGCATAATCCAAGATAATAAATGTTCGTGGCAGGATTGAAAAACTCATCATCGCATAACAAACCGCCAACATCAGCATAACAAAGTAAAACACTCGCACTTTTGAAAACTGACGAAAAATTTCATTTGCGAATAATCCGACCAAGAAACAAAAGATTGAATAAATTGCAACATACACGCCCACAATTGCAGATGACCGGAATATCTCTAAAATAACCAATGAATAAACCGCATTATAAATACCATCTGCAAATCCTGTGAACAACCCCAGGTTTGCAAACGAAAACCCATTTACACGTTTATTAATTGAAATATACTTGTCTCCCGCCATTGTGTGTATATTATACCATAAAAAAATCCCCACACGGGGACTTTTTTATTTCTTTTTTGCAGGAACTTTCTTTACTGTTTTCTTAGCGCTCTTTTCTTGTTCCTTTGGCGCGGTCTTTTTCAATTCTTTTTTAAAGATATTTAGACCATCTGCCAAATTACGCATCATACCCGGTATTTTGTTATGCCCAAACAGGATAACAACCAACACAACAATAACCAGTATTTCCATCCATCCTAAACGTCCGAACATTTTTTATACCTCTTTATCCTAAATTAACGTGCAACATAGCAATCTAATCCGTCAGATTTCGCATTGCGACAGAAACCATTTGCATCATTTGCATTTTTAAATGCAACACGCAATCTGTATGTTGTCTTGCCATCTTTCAACTGTGCAGCCAGTATAACAAACTGTTTTCCCGCAAACAAGTTTTTATGTGCATTCTGCATTTGACGCTGTGCGCTTTCTGCCAATGCGCGTGAACTGTACGAACCAAACTGAACATACCATGAACCTGCGGCTGGTTGTGCAACCTCTGCCTTAGGTGCTGGCTTTGCTGCCGATTTCGCAACAGGTTTTGCCGCAGTTTTCGGTGCAGGTTTAACTGCACGCGGTTGCACCGCCGGCTTTGCCGTTGCTGCTGGATTAAACTTCACTTCTTTTCTTTCTTCTACCACACGCACTGGCAAACCTGGCGTCGCCTGAACAGGCGCAGGTTGCGCAACCGGCTGTGGTTGTGGCTGTGGTTTTGGTTGCACCACTGGCTGTGGCATCGGGGCCGGTGGCAATGGTTTCTGAACAGACTGTGGTTTTGGCACAACCTGAACTGGCTGTACTGGTGGCATAACATTCATATCAACCGGCACAGGCTGTCCTGCGCCATTATCTACCATAACCGGCACATCCAAATCTACTTCCATTGAACTAGCGTCTTCATCACCAATCGCACGAATGATGATATATGTAGCCAACACAATTACAGCCAATCCAATTGTCAACAACAGCCATGGTTTTTTTGGCCGTGGCGCACCAAACGGCACAGCATCCGGCAATGTATCCATTGAACCATTATCGTCCAAATCTAATAAATCCAAGTTATTATCATCATTCATGATAAAATCCCCCCATATTTCATTACACGCATTATATCATAAAAAAAGCCAAAGACAAAATCCTTGGCTTAATTTTTTTACTTTGGCATATTTCCAAAATTTGGTGGCACAATCAGTTTATGGTTTTGTTCCACGATTGGTTCAACCTCGCACTTTTTTGCGCATCCTGCACAAATCATTGGAATTGCAAGTATTGCACACACCAACATAATTTTTTTCATAATCTCTCTCCTTTTTTATTACAGTGGCAACTTAACACTATCTTTCATCATTTCAACAAAGTCTGCCAATGGCATAGATTCCTGTTGCTCTACCCCCAGACGGCGCAAAGTGACATTTTTTTCTGCCATTTCTTTTTCACCCACCACTGCGATAATTGGTGTTTTTGCCAATGACAATTCGCGGATTTTATAGTTAACTTTTTCATCACGCAAATCGGCACGCGCATTAACACCCGCCGCACGCAAAGCCCCGACAACTTCCATTGCATATTCTGCATGTTTTTGTGAAATTGGTGTCACAACAACTGGTTCCGGACTCAGCCACAGTGGCAAATTCCCACCCGTTGATTCCAGCAATACAGCCATAAACCGTTCAATTGAACCCAACATTGCGCGATGCAACATAATCGGGCGGTGTTTTTCACCATCTTCGCCAACATAACTTAAATCGAATCGTTCTGGCAATTTCATATCCAACTGCACGGTTCCACACTGC
>CAJGDN010000005.1 GCA_904502245.1 uncultured Alphaproteobacteria bacterium
AAGTTGTACAGTTGAGAAATAACGAAACTGGTGTCTTCTATATCACAACAAAAAATACAAAATCTGAAAACACTCAGGGTAAAATGAAATTCCGCAAATATGACAAAAAACTGCGCAAGCATGTTGTCATGACAGAAGCGAAAGTTTCACACTAATAATCCAACACTGTGAATTACAGAGATTTAAAACGCCCCGTTTGGGGTGTTTTTTATGTAAAAAAAATTAAAATTATGTAAAAAACACATCTCTTGCACAATTTTTTCTACAAAACACTTGACTTTTATATAAAAAAACATAAAATTTGCATAAACTTTTCGCCAAATGGCGTAAAATAACAATAAACAAACAAAAAAACAAGAGAAAGAAAATGAGCGATTTTGCAATCTTTCAAACCGGTGGCAAACAGTATCGCGTTGCACAAGGCGATATCATCAAGGTTGAAAAACTGAATGCCGAAGGTACTATTGAATTCGACCAGGTTTTAATGGTCGGCGACAAAGTTGGTACACCATTCGTAGAAGGCGCCAAAATTGTTGCAGAAGTTGTTGAACAGAAACGTGCTGACAAGATTCTGGTGTTCAAGAAAAAACGCCGTCAGAACTATCGCCGCACAGCAGGCCATCGTCAGTTCATCACTGTTTTGAAAATCAAAGAAATCAAAGCGTAAGGAGTCAGAACTATGGCACATAAGAAAGCTGGTTCGGCGTCAATGAACGGACGCGATTCTGCAGGACGCAGATTAGGCGTAAAAAAATCTGGTGGTTCACGCGTAATCCCAGGCAACATTATCATTCGTCAGCGTGGTACATCTGTACACCCAGGTTTGAATGTTGGTATGGGTAAAGACCACACAATCTTTGCAAAGATTGCTGGCATTGTTAAGTTTAAGAAAGGTAACGGCGACCGCAGAACGGTTTCTGTCGTTCCAGAAGACGAAGCAAAATAATAAAAAATCCCCCGAACGGGGGATTTTTTATTTGCAAATCAAACTTCTTTTTCCTAGGATACCCATATGATAAATAAACATATAGGAAAGGTCATGCCAAAAGTATCCGTTATAGTTCCGTGTTTTAATGTGGAAAAGTATATTGAACGTTGTCTGAACAGTTTGCAAAAACAATTATTAGAAGATATCGAAATTATTTGTATTGATGATAAATCTACGGATAATACACTTGAAATACTGAAATCGCGCGCTGAATCAGATTCACGCATTCACGTTATTGCCCAAGAAAAAAATATGGGCGTCGCAGTGGCGCGAAATACAGGCATTGACAATGCCACGGGCGAATATGTTGGATTTGTCGATGCAGACGATTATGTAGATATTGATTTTTATCAAAAAATATACAATCACGCAATTAAAACAGGGGCAGAACTGGCCAAAGGATTGTTGACCGTTATTGAAAATGGCAGACGCTTTATCCCACCAACCAACGAATACGCAAAACAACGAAAAATTCGTTTTTGCTATGACTTTACATCAGCAATTTATAAAAAAGACTTCTTGGACAGACACAGTTTGCGCTTTATGGAGGGCGTCGCACTGGGCGAAGATATAACATTCCTGATAAAAGCGGCATATTTGTGTAATGAATTGGCCTTCTGCCCGTATCCAACATCTTATTACTATGAAATTCGTTCTGGTTCCGCGAATACAACAATGGATAAAAATAAAATAAATTCCATTATTACGATTGTTGATCATATGATGAACTATGCAAACACAACGCAAAATATGCCCCAGGAAGACTACAACTTTATTATATGGTTTGTACTGGATATCCTGGGAAAAAATTTGGCCAAAGTAAAATTTGAAGATAAACACATCCTGGAACAATCTGTATACAAAGTAATAAACGTAGCCAAAGATAAAAAATACGCAAAAAAAACGCTGTGCACGGTTTTTGGACAACTGTACGAAAGACTGTTTACAAAATACATTCCAAATAAGAACTTCCTGAAAATAATGAAGAAATATGATATTAACGTTTACAAGTTGTATGCAGAAAAAGCCGTTTTAAATAAAAATAAATTTATTGAAATAATAAATATTGTTGAATCGCAAGCGTTTAAAAAAATAAAACTATTTGGTGCATTTACGATATATAAAAAATATAAAGGCAATAAACCAATAGAGAACAAAAAACAAGAAATACAACTTGTCGATGGCAAGCCTAAGGTTTCAATTGTTGTACCTTTCTATAACGTCGAAAAGTATATTGGCGAATGCATGGAATCACTGGTCAATCAAACATTAAAAGACATTGAAATCATTTGTGTCGACGATTGCGGAACAGATAATTCCCGCCAGATTGTCGAAAATTTTGCAAAAAAAGATACACGTATAAAAATTATCAAGAATCGCAAAAATCGTGGATTATCATACAGCAGAAATGTCGGGATAAAAAAAGCAACTGCGCCATACATAATGTTCTGTGATTCAGATGATATGTTAAAGTTGGACGCTTGCGAAAAGATGATGAGCCTGGTACATCTAACCAAAGCCGATATCGCTGCGTGTAGCATGGAAATAAAATATGAATCGGATACAGACAAGAAACAAGAAGACGAATATCTGAAAATTAAAAAGAATGGTTTATTTGATATCAATAAACAATTTCAGTTTTCTTGTAACGTGTGCGCACCAGCAAAAATATATAAACGCGAAATTATAATAAAAAATAAAATAGAGTTTCCAGTTGGACTGAGACATGAAGATGAATTCTTTTTCCCTGTATATTGTATTTGGGCAAAAAAAATTGCACAATGTACAGAAGAATTGTATGTTTACAGACGCAGACAAGAATCAATTATGAACACTGTTCATAATGAGAAAAAATTAAATCTGGATCCAATGAGAATCACAGAAAGATACATAAAATACTGCAAAAAAATGGGTGTATGGGCACGTGAAAAATTGTGGGTCTGGCATGTTTTATTTCCAAGCCAGCTCCGCGCAACTTTACGACATTCTGGTACACACAATTCCAAAAAATGCTTTAAGTTTGCAAAAAAATGTATCAGAAGATACTATAACAAAAAAAATATACCGATAGAAATTCATCAAGCTTTGATGTCAATAAAAAACAAACGTCTTTAATCACGCACAAATACACCGAACAATTCCCAATGATGCGAACCCGCAAATTGATCAACAGGAATCAGTTCGGTGTTTTTATATCCACCACGCGTTAAAATTTCCATATCACGCATAAATGTTTGCGGATTACATGATACATAAATTATGCGCGAAACATTACTGTGAACCAGTTCATGACACTGGGCCATGGCACCTGCGCGCGGTGGATCCATCACAACACAATCATAGTTATTCAGCATCCCAACCGTCAGTGGTTTTTTAAATAAATCACGCTTCATCCCTGTTCCGACGATATCAAAACCATCGGCATTTAATGCAAATGTAAAATTCCCCAAACCACAAAATAAATCAGCGACGCGCACGGCCCCAGCGCAACGCGATACAACCAATTCACGCAACGCGTCTGCGCCACGTACACTGGGTTGCAGAAATGCGCCAGATGGATATTCAACGGCATGCCCCGAAAAATTAACAATTGGCACAGCAGTTTGTTTTATTATTTTTTCGTTCCAAGACACCCGGATTACAGGTAATTTTATTACTGCATCACGAAATTCGGGTGTAAAATAAGATAAATTAGATGTTATTGCGATATCAATTCCATTATCGCATGCGGTTATCAGACACGCCCCTGCCCCACACCATGGCATAGATGCAACAGATGGTAAAATATTATTTATTTCAGGCACTAAATTTGGACAATTACGCACAGAAACAATATTTTTTGATGCGCGTTCAAAAAAACCAAACGCACCAGGCGCAAACGCAAAATCTGCACGACGACGTAGACCAGGTGCAATAAAGATTGCATCACCTGTTGTGGAAATATTGCGCAATTCAGAAACCTTCTGTGCATAGTAATCAGGGGCTGTAAAATCGTATTTACAGCCACCACATATTCCGAAAAAAGGACAAGTCTTGCTCATTAAAAACTGATACGCGCACCGGCACGGAACTGATGTGCAGTTGGATTCATATCTGACACATTTTCTGTTCCAGGATTAAACATGTAAAAATATCTGTACCCAAAGTCCAGCGCAAAGATTGAATTAAATTCTACACTGACGCCGGCCAGAGCCGCAGCAACAGGCGCAATCTTGTTATCCAGATGCGTACCATCGTCGGCACGATTCCATGACGCACCGGCACCAAATCCAACATACGGAATCAACATTTGACTGCGGAATAAACGGTATATTGAATCAATACGCGCATCCCAAATCATATTTAAGAAAAATGTATCACCACTGAATGATAAATCATTCCATCTTGAATCAGTGCGAACATAGTTTGCTTCGATACGAAAAGTATCATAGATGCGATAACCGGCCGAAAATTCAAAACTGGATGAATTTTTACCGTTTACAGCAACATCATGTTCGTCTGTATAATTTTGCCACATGGAAAAATTATATGCACCACCAATGTAAAAAGGATTTACATCAGAAAAATCTTCACCATGATTGTCTGGCATTTTTAACTGTTCAACACGGTATGGCATCGCTGCGTTTGCGACCAATGGCGATAAAAATAGTAACGATGTTAAAATCTTAGCTTTCATAACAATACCCCCCGTTTTAGAAATTCATACGAATTGACGCCATAATATTGCTGATGTTATCAACACCACCACTGCGAACATTCCAACCAAAACCGTCACCAATCATCATCTGATACTGGTATGCAACATCAATACCAAACAGGTCGGTCAGCATAACATTCATACCCAACACAGCGCGTGGCGCCGCAATCACAACACCATTCGCGCCATCAGAGCCCTGAAATTCATACATACCAACAGCGGCACCAACACCAATATATGGCACAAATGTACGACGATATGTAACATCACCAGTCAAAACATAGCGACGTGCAAAATCAAAATACAACATTCCACCAAATGTGTTATAGGTCGCAGCACGATTTTCCAGATCAGAAAACTTGAACACTGAATTTTGGAAATCCACTTCCGTACGAACATATGATGACAAGTTCCATCCCAGACCGATTTGGGTTGTATAACTGCCCGAAGATTCATATTCAACATCACCAAATTTCGCATAATCGGTTGCAAACCCCAGGTTTAACCCAGCACCAATGCGCATATACATATCAGTTGGAATAAACATTTGTGTATCGTTGTCAGATACACTGCCTGCAACCTCGTACACTTCGGCCCCCAGTTCACCAGGCGCAACAGGCGCCATTGCAGGCGCATTTGATTCAGCACTGAGAATATCCAAACCGCGACCAACTTCACGCATAAATTTTGCATCGTCATAACTGGCATTTGCGTTTGTAATACCAAATGCTGCCAAGACCATCCCAAGATATGATATTTTCTTCATTTTCGTTCAACCCATGATTATATTTTCATTGTTAAAAATTTTATCATAAATTGCAACTTGATTCCAGTCTGATTTATGCGTACCATATAAATATGCAGAATAAAAATACAGATAATAAAATTGCACTGATTGCCGGCGCACTGGATTTGCCGTTCTTTACGCGCGATGCGTTGCAACGCGCGGGTTGGGACGTTTTTATTGTGGGGCTGAAAAATTTTGTAAACCCAGATTTAAAACCGGACTTAACAGTACGCTTGGGCGGTGCAGGACGCGCAATACGTGAATTTAAACGTCGTAAAATTAAAAAACTGGTGTTCGTGGGTTCGTTGGGACATCCAAATTTAACAGATTTGCGACCAGATTTGTGGACATTTATGACGCTGATAAAAATAATGAAACATCAACGGGGGTATGATTCTATGGCTGTTGCATTGAATAACGTTCTGGAAAAACAAGGTTTCGAAATTGTCGCCGCCCAGGATTTGGCACCAGAACTGGCGTTCGAGAGCGCCGGTGTGCAAACAAAGACAAAACCAAGCGCAGCAGACAAAAAAAACATAGAACGCGCGATTGAAGTTTCACACGCAATCGGCGCTGCAGATATTGGCGCATCTGTCGTTGTTGATAAACAGGTTATCGCAGTCGAAGCAGCCGAAGGAACAGCAAAAATGCTGGAACGCGTTGTTGCCATGCGCGCAAATAAAAAGAAATCTAGTGGCGTTTTCGCAAAAATGACAAAGCCAGGTCAAGATTTAAGAATTGATATCCCTGCAATCGGCGTTGATACAGTTAACGCAGTGGCAGATGCGCACTTGCACGGAATCGTCGTTAATACAAAAACCTGCTTTGTTGTGAATAAACCCGCAGTCATTGCCCAGGCAAACAAACGTGGAATATTTATATTGGCAATCGATGAATAAAAAATCCCCCAAATGGGGGAATTTTTGTGTTGTTATTTTTTTTGAAATGTTCTAAATTTTTATCATCATGAGTAAGGAAGTTATTGAAAATATTGATTCACAGCAGTTATCTGACGCTCTGTCAGAACGCTATTTGTCATATGCGGTCAGCACGATTGTATCGCGCGCCCTGCCCGATGTTCGCGACGGTTTAAAACCTGTACACCGCAGAATTTTGTATTCCATGTTACGCCAAAAACTGGCACCAAATGCCGCATTCAGAAAATGTGCAACAGTGGTTGGCGATGTATTAGGACACTATCACCCACATGGTGACAGTTCTGTTTATGATGCAATGGTGCGTCTGGCCCAGGATTTTTCTGTGCGATATCCGCTGATTGATGGTCAGGGAAACTTTGGTAATATTGACGGCGACCCCCAGGCGGCATATCGATACACTGAATCCAAGATGACAGATGCAGCCATGCTGATTATGGAAGGTCTGGACGAAAACAGTGTTGATATGATGCCGAACTTTGACGGCACAACGGTTGAACCAATGGTTATGCCGGGGGCATTTCCAAACCTGTTGGCAAATGGTGGAATGGGAATCGCTGTGGGTATGGCAACAAATATCCCAACACATAATGTAGCCGAAGTTTGCGACGCATTAAACCTGATTGTTGATAAACCTGATGCAACAACTGCGCAAATCATAAAAAAAATGGTTGGACCAGACTTTCCAACCGGTGGCGTACTGATTGACAGTTTTGACGTAATTGTTAAAAACTATGACACAGGGCGTGGTGCATTCCGCGTGCGTGCACGATGGGAAATCGAAGAATTGGAACGTGGCGCATGGCAAGTTGTAGTTTCTGAAATTCCATATGGTATTGTTAAATCAAAACTGGTCGAACAAATCGCAACATTGATTGATGGCAAAAAATTACCACTGGTTGATGATATCGTCGACGAATCAACAACAGATGTACGAATTGTTATCACACCAAAATCGCGAAATATTCCAGCCGACAAAATGATGGCACACTTGTTTGCACTGACAGATTTGGAATCGCGTTTCAACATGAACTTTAACGTTATTGATTCCAAGGGCGCGCCACGTGTTATGCCCATCGGCGACGTATTGCGTGAATTTGTCGCACATCAAAAAAGTGTACTGTGTCGTCGCACACAATGGCGTCTGGCTAATATAGCGCGCAGATTGGAAATTCTGGGTGGATTATTGGTCGTATATCTAAATTTGGATCGTGTTATCGAAATCATCAGAAATGAAGATGATGCCAAAGGCGTTTTGATGTCTGAATTTAATTTGACCGAGGTTCAAGTGGAAGCCATTTTGAACACACGCCTGCGTTCATTGCGTAAATTGGAAGAAATGGAAATCAAACGCGAAGACGCGGAACTGCGCGCGGAACAAGAACAATTACAGGCATTACTGGCCAGCGATGAAGCCCAAAACGAACAATTAAAGGCATGGTTTAACGACATTAAAAAGACATATGATAAAAAAACAAAACTGGGCAAGCGTCGCACAACATGGGCAGAACAAACCGAAGAAATTGTTGTAAACGCCGAAGAATTTATCGAAAAAGAACCAATAACAATCATCCTGTCCAAGATGGGATGGATTCGTGCCGCCAAGGGTCACATGGACCTGAATGCACTGGATTTAAAATTTAAAGAAGGCGACGAATTACAAACCGCATTCCATGCACAGTCCACCGACAAAATCAACCTGTTCGCAACAATGGGCAAAATGTTCACTTTGTCCGCGAACGAATTGCCGTCTGCGCGTGGATTTGGTGAATCCGTAAGAATGATGGCAGACATCGGTGCAGACGAAGAAATCGTTTGTGCGTTTGTATTGGATGTTAATGCAAAATATTTGGTTGTTTCGCGTCATGGAAATGGATTTATTATTCCAGGCGATGCATGTATTGCACAAACCAAGAATGGAAAACAGGTTATGAACGTTGATGATAAAAATCCAGCACATATGTGTGTACCTGTTTCAGGGAACATGATTGCAATGTCTGGTTCGAACGACAAACTGTTGATATTCCAAACAGACGAAGTGCCACAGATGTCACGCGGCAAGGGTGTGATACTGCAAAAATATAACGCAGAACGCACATACGTTTTGGACATTATGTTCTTTGACGAAGCGGATGGTTTTAGTTGGACAACAGGACGCGGCACAACCAAGATGGAAAACTGGGCCCCATGGCGCGGCAAGCGCGCTTCCCAGGGACGAACAGTGCCGGTTGGATTTCCACGCAGTGGAAAATTTGGTAAATAAATATAGAAAAAATCCCCCGTCAGGGGATTTTTTTTTTTTGCAAACTCCTTGACTTTTTTACATACATTGATATATACATATATACAAACTTTGGTTCCCTGGGAACGGGGCGGGCTGTCGAATTATAAACGATAAGTCGGGGCATTTGATTAGTCAATTTGTCTGAATGTACGTCATGATTTTCTGTTACATGACGAACCAATCAAAACAAATAAAAATAATACATTTACACCCCGGTGCATATTTTATATACACCAACCAAAGGACGAATAATGAAACTTAGAATAACTGTACCATTTTTAATTTATGCGCTTGCACTGATTCCAACACCAACAAATATGGAAGACAAAGATACAAAGCCATTGATACCAAACAAAAAAAACACATACACGGAAACAAAAAAAGCACCAGCTGTAAAATATGGGCACGCATCAGGATATGATGTGGTTTATGTCTTTGACGACAGCACAAAAATAACACGAAGCGGCGGGTCACGCGCATGGCGAAATTCAAACCCCGGGAACCTGAGATACACAGAAAAGACACGCCAGGATGGCGCAATCGGTCACGCAGGAGGTTTCGCAATATTCCCTGACGAAGAAACAGGAATCAAGGCGTTACAAGAATTATTAAAATCAGATACATATAAAAAACTGAGCATTGCAGAGGCAATTATGCGTTACGCACCACCACATGAAAACGATACACAGCAATATAAAAAACAATTACAAAAAATGACCGGATTAGACATAAGAACAAAAATAGACAGCCTGAACCCCGAACAGTTTGGCAAGGTAATGAAAGCAATTTGTGTTCTGGAAGGTTGGAAAACAGGAACAGAAATTAAAAATAATTTAAAAAATCCTGCAAAACAACGAACAATCTAAAAAACCGCCATCAGGCGGTTTTTTACTGGGAAATCTTGTGCTTTATTTCACGAATACGTGCCAAAATCTCGCGCAAATCAGCCTCGGTCGCGACGGGCGCAGGTCGTCCCTGGATTTCATCCGCCAAAACGATACACAATGTTGCCAACAACGCACTTTCTGGCAAAGGACCAATTTTATCCAAAATTTGTCGAGCACGACTGTCCACCATTTTTCCCAGTTCTATTAATCGCGCTTCTTGCCCGTCTTCACAACCCATAGGATAATTTTTATTTACAATCGGTATGGAAACAACACTCATTTTTTTAACTTCTTTAATATAGATATGGATTTATCAATCATGTCTGTGGCACGCGCATTTTTATCACGCAAAGAACGAACCTGTTCCGTTAATATTGCCACCTCTAAATCTGTTTGCTTGCCCGCATGAATTGCAGTGCCACGAAGACGGGCGGCTGCCTCTTCCAGATGGGCCAATTCTTGGAATATTTGTTGTTTTAAATCTGCCATAATTACAGTTTAAGATATTTTTTACATGCGTTCAACCCTAAAATGTGATATAATGGGGTCACGTACTGTGGGGGATGACTTAAATGAAAACAAAAATAATCTATATTTCTGGGAACGAAGTGTTTGAAATGTCTGAAATCCGTGCTGCATTTGACGAAGTGCGCAGCGCATTAGGATTGGATAACGATACAATTCTGTTTGGCGTTCCGGTAGATAGCGATAACGCATTGGAATCAACAGAAACAATTGAAATGAATCAGACTGAAACCGTCTGTACGGTTGTAGATAAAGAAACAGACACAGAACAAAATATCGAAGAACCCCAGATTCAACCCCAAGAAATAATAGAAAATGAAGTTTGTGAAGAAAATTTCACAGAATCACCAGAAATTGAAGACACTGTTGACACCACAGGAGATTTTATAGAAACAATCGAACCAACAGTAAAAGAAGAAGAAAAAATTATTCCAATATTATCAGTCTTGGCAATTAATCAGAACCCAGAATCAGAAGCTGATGAAACAGATACTGTTGTAGATGATGAAAAATGTGATGAAGCGATTGTTTCTGATCAGATTTCAGCAAACACTGAAACAGGTGCAATTATTTCTGCACAAGAAAGTCAAAATAACACAGCAGAAACAGCAGACAACATTGAAAAAATATCAATTGGCGATATGATTGATGAAGCGCCTGTTGCACACGAAGAAAAAACACTGGAACAGTTGTTGGAAAGCATGACACCACTGCGTGAAGACGCAGAACATAGCGTCCAGGATTTTTCTGAAGATGTCCCAACAGAAACCTTTGACATGGATATGAATGATACAGATGCAACACTGGCACAATTGGCATCTGAATTTGCAGAAAATGAAGATAAAATTGTTACAACCTCTGTTAAGGCAGAACCACAGGGAAAAATTGGAAAACTGAAAAATATTTTACCTTTTAAAAAAGCAAAGCGTGATGATGGCGGATTAATGGGCGACCTGTTTGGTTGGGCAGGAATCGCTGCGAATGATGATGACTTTACAATGCCAGGATTCTTTACAGGGGCAAAAAAACAAGGCGCATAGTAATGGAGACAAATCAGTTTCTATCAAACGCTTTTAGATTATTGAATAATTCCGGATTCCACAACCTGCGTGCGGATTCGGAATTTATATATATGGAAGATCCTTCGTGTATATTGCGCGCTTTTGAAACATTTATTGAATACGCCTGGATTGCAATTGCATTTTTAACAGGGTTGTTAATCTTTGGGTGGGGCATATCCATGATAAGAGGCGCAAAATACGATAATATATTTGTTAATTTGCGCAATCTGATATTGATATTTGCAGGATTAACCCTGACAAAACCTGTTATTAACATGATTTATGGACAAGATTTATTTGCACGTGCATGCCGTACCATCAAGGTTTCACGTGATGAAGTGCAAAAATTAGTAGATGCACAATTTTCTAAATTAAAAAAATACGACCAGTTTAAACTGTACGAAGATTTAATAATTCAGGATTCTGGTGCAACAATAGAGATAGCACAAAATGAAGAAATTATTAATTCACCCGTAGAGATAATAAATAAACCAACAGAAGACAAACAAACAACAAACCCAACTATTAATGTCGCCAGTTTGGCAATAAATGCCAGCGAATCAGGCAAAGATGTTATATACAATATGCCAGATGGCAGTCGCATAAAACGCAGTGGCGGAACACGCGCATGGAGAAATTCAAACCCAGGAAACATAAGATATTCTAAGTTTTCGCAAAAAGTTGGCGCAATCGGCCAAGCAGGCGGTTTTGCAGTCTTTCCAGACGAAGCAACCGGCATGTATGCAATCGAAGCACTGTTGCGTACAGACAGTTATAATAAATTGACCGTAGCAGGCGCTATCAGCCGGTATGCACCACCGTCTGAAAATGATACGGCCGCCTATCACAGAAATATAGAAAGACTGACCGGGTTATCTATTAACAAAAGAATGGCAGATTTATCAGCATCTGAATTAACACAAGTTGCCAAAGCAATACGCCAAATCGAAGGCTGGAAAGAAGGCACAACACAAAGGATATAAGTTATGAAATCTGAACGCGGCGGTATTGCGCTGAATTTAACACTGATAGTTTTAATTGCAGCACTGTGCGCTTTGGGGTATATGTTGTGGGCACGCCAATCTTCAAATAATACAGCCCAGGGCACAAATATGTCTGGGGAATTTAACTTGTCAAAACAAAACAAGCAATCAGAGACGTACGTTTTTTCAGATGGACTGGGGACCGCTGAATCTGTTAAAACAGACAATCCAGATGAAACAGGCGCAGGTGTGGTAAAAACAGAGATTTTTAACATCGATTTAAACAACGACAAAATTCCTGACAGAATAACAAAAGAACGGCACGAAACTGGCACTGCGCATTTTTGGGATGAATATAAAATCGAAATAAATCAAAACGGTCGATATAAAAATATAACACCAGATGGGTTCCGCACAACAGTTGGTGCAGAATGCGCATTGCAGAAATTACAATTTAAATTCAAACCGAAATTTCAAGTCGTAAAAATATCACGCCCGTGGCGCGATTCTTGGGATGCCCCCAGCATGGCAACACGTACAGTTTACACATTGAAAGACAATAAGATGATTGCAGGCACACCAGAAAAAATGGGCACAGTTTGTGACGTTGCAGAATTATTTAAAAAATGATGATTTGTTTAAAAATGGTGTTGCGCGCATAGAATGAACGACACCATTTGATGCAACAACAAAATGATCAACCAGACTGATACCAAACATATTTAAACAGTTCTCAATCAATGATGTAGTTTCTGCATCGTCATAGGAAAAACTGTTATCTGATACAGGATGATTATGCACCAATATAACACTAACTGCATTTATGCTTAATGCCTGGCGGGCAACTTCGCGTGGGTATACATCTGCCTGATTAAACGTTCCACGATTATGTACTTCGTGCATAATCAGACGAGAATTACCATCCAGATATAAAACATGAAATTCTTCAACAGGTTTACCTGCAACCAATGCGCGACAATAATCACGAATAAATTTATCGTCAGACAGATATTGTCCTTTTTCTGCACGTTCCTGGTACGATACAAGTGATAACTGATGAAACAATTTTATTATGGTCGCAACACCAGGCCCAACACCCGGAACACGCAGCAGTTCTTCGTATGGTGCACATAAAACAAAATAGACACCACCAAAACGCTGAATCAATGTACGTGCCAACGGTCGAACATCACGTCGCGGAATCGCATAAGTTAACAGTAATTCTAGCTTTTCATAACCCGCCAGTTTACCGTTCAACAATTTTTGCTTTAGGCGATCGCGATGACCATTATGAAAAAGTTCATCAGATTTTGACATTGATGTTTTTATATCATCTTTTCAGTAAATATTATCGCACCATCTTCGGTAATCCCGATTGTATGTTCCCACTGTGCAGACAATCCCCCATCAACCGTGCGCGCCGTCCAGCCGTCTTCATCAATTTTGCATTCAGCAGAACCTGTGTTTATCATTGGTTCAATTGTAAATACCAGACCCGGAACCATCTTAACCCGATCCCAACGCTTGTCATAAAAATGGTATATCTGGGGGTCATCATGCATAACCTTGCCAATACCATGACCAACAAAATCACGCGATATTGAAAACCCGTGTGGTTTTACAACCGCTTCTATCGTTTTACCAATTTCAGACAGTGGCACACCCGGCGCACAGATAGAAATCGCTGCATTCAAAGCGTCTTGGCATACATTAACCAATTTCTGCGCCTGGGGCGAAACACGACCAATCGTAAACATACGTGATGCATCACCATGAAATCCTTTGTATTCCGCTGTCAAATCAACGTTAACAATATCGCCATCTTTTAATATAACATCATCGCTGGGGATTCCATGTACAATAACATCATTTACAGATGTACATATGTGTTTTGGATAACCTTGGTATCCTAAATCAGATGAACGAGCACCGTTTTCTTTTAAAAACGCAGCAACCATTCGGTCAATTTCCCCTGTCGAAATACCAGCGCGAATATGCGGTGATATAAAATCAAAACAACGTGCAACAATATCGCCAGCGGCACGAAGACGCTTGAAATCTTTTGGCGCATATACAGATGATAACATTATTTATTTCCTTCTTTTTGTAGCCAATTTAGCAGAACGCATCGCCAACTTTAACGCAAAGTCACGTAATAAAACTTCGCCTGGCATGCCTGTTGTACGTAATTGCCGTTCCAATTCATTCAGACGCATAAGAACAGCCGTTATTTCAGATTCAGGCCAAATCTTAATCGCAATCTTAAACTTTTCTTCTACTTTCCAAAACAGACGCGGCAACTGACCGTTGACAACCGCGTTTTGTAATTTCTTGAAATGACCGTCCAGCATGCGAACCAACATATTTGGTTCCTTGTTATCATACAGCAATCTGTCCAGTGCCATCATTGTTTGCTGAATAAGCCCCGATGTCAACGAATACAAAAAATCATCAATATCAGCAGCACCCGTATCAGGCAAACATTTTTCAACATCTGATAATTCAACAACACGTTTATCATCAACATACAGCGCAATCTTGCGCAGGAAGCCACGTGTTATGCCACGATCACTGCCAAGATGCGCAAGCATATACGCCATTGCATCGGGGGTTATTTGCTGAATACCAGATGATGCAGACAATTCATTTCTTATCAGCGTGGTTAATGTTTTCGCATCGTCCATATAACATGGCAATGCAGCCATATCTTCAGCCCCTTCGAACAGTGAACGCAGACCGCCCCCCGCACGCAAATCACCACCAGAAACAACCACCATTGCACACAGACCACTGTGCGACACCAAATCCGAAACAAATTTGGCGTCAGAATCACCCGCATTGGATATAATGACCATCTTTTGCCCACCAAACATTGATGGGGTGCATGCCTCGGCATATATCAAATCTTGTTTTTCACGCAGGTTATCAGAATCAACCGTTAACAAGTTGTCTTTGTCAACGCCCAGTTTTTTTATCGCCGCCGTGCAATATTCATCAATCTGGCCAGAATCCGGACCATAAATTAGTACAGCACGGATTTTTTCGATACCCGTTTTAAAATCAGAATCACGCCATTTCATTATTTTCCCGCGCCTGCGTTTTTGTGTGAATGTTTATATGTTTCCGCAATCGCGCGGGCACTGATTTTTTCCGCCAATACGCGTATCGCATTTTGAACCGCATTGTTATAGGACGCATTAGACGCAACCAAATAACGCACAAATGTATATGATTCTGCTGCGCGTTCTGAACCAGATGCAATTTGTTCATCGCCATGTAATAATGCATAGGATGCCGTCAGGGATATTTCCTGCCAGGTGGCATCACCTGTTCTTTCCAGCGCCTTGTACTGGGTCACAGGTTCGTTTAATTTTACATTTAACGTATATGTTGCACCAGGTTCACGCTGGCCACCAAAGCGCGCCCATAACGCATTGCGCAAATCAATCCCGTTAATTCCAGAAATTGGCGAAACATAAATATCTGTGTCTGTGCCAGAAAACATCGGTTTAAAACCGCATGCAGATGTTAACAGCAACGATATGATTATTAAAATTTTTTTCATACACTAACCTGTTTTTCCTGTTGCATTTTATTTGTATATTACCTAGACTTTTTATAAATCGCAAGGGGGAATGATGAATATTTTTATAATGATTTTGGTCGCACTGTTTATGGCCGGATTTTATATGATTGACAGCCCCAGCACACGCATAAAACAACACGAAACAGAACATGCTGTTATGCAATCTGATTTGCGTTCTGTTGCACAATGTGTCACAGCAGTTCATAACGCACAGATTAATGACACTGAATTTGACGATATATGTGTCCAACAAAATGGTATCGTCAGCAAGTTTATATGTTTGGATAAACGATTTAAGATTACAGATTGCGCAATTGTAAATAACAAAAAACCTGCATTTAGTTATATTGTCACAGCAACGGGAACATTGGATTCATCTATACACAACAGTATGATGGAAATACTGGAACAGCATTATGCTGATTCTGGTACATTTGGTTTGTTTAACGAAAAAATGATTATGTCCGGTGGAACCGCATTAAGACGTACTGTCCCCGCAGCTATTATTGAAAATATGGAATTAAAAGATGGGCAATTGGTGTATCTGACCCAATATGAAATGCCAGATACTGGCACACAATATGAAATCGCAACAACCCCAGATATTGTTTGCCCTGTCGGCACAGCCAAGGTTTACAAATTTGGTCGGTGGCAATGTATAACATATAATACAAAAACAGACTGTGGTGGAGATATGATTTGGGATTCCGATTTATACGAATGTGTACCTGATGAATCCAGAAAACCGCTGTGTGCGGACAATCAATCTGCGGTTATTGTTGATGAGGTTTGGGAATGTATAAATCCGTTCCCTGAAAAAAGTTGTCCAGACAAAATGATTGCGCGCCTGAACTATAATACGCTGGAATGGGAATGTGTTGCTGATCCAAATGAAAAAAATATAGCAAAAAAATGCAGTCACTTGATTGGAGACGCAGTTTATGGTGGCGCACTGGGGGCGACATTGCGCGTTCCCCAAACATCGTGTACAGATTGCGAAATGATGGTGACAGATATTGATACGTGTCGGTCATGGTGTATCCCAGACCCCAGCAAAATAAACGATAAACGATGCTATCCCGGGAATGCGAATGAATGCACCGGTGACACACGTGCATTCTATTTTGGTTTTCCGAACAAGAAATATATTACCAGGGTGGATGCAATAAAGGATATGTCTGCTCCATTAGATTCATCACATTCACAAAACAGAAAATTTAACTGTATGGATTGTGGCGTGGGTGAAATCGATGCCGCAAAGTCACGACCACCATATGTCGTGATATGCAAATAAAAAAACGCCCAATTGGGCGTTTTTTATCTTTGCAGTTCTTCTATTTGCTTTCTTATTTCACTTTTACGCTTTTCAAGATCATTATATTCTTCGCTGTATTTTGCAGCGTCAATACGAGCTTGTTCTACAAAACCTGGCAAACGTGAAGCAGCATCCATATTTATTTCACATGCTATGATTTTTTCATCCAAGCGATACTGACGTTCGCATAATTCATAAAACAGATCATTTAACTCGTGAATACGCGGCGCATTTAAATACATTTTACATATGGAAATATAATCTGTATTGAATTGTTGAACAAGTTTCAATTCCTGTTCAGCACGTTGTCCACGTTCAATTCTATTCTGGATACCAACCAATTGTAATTCTTTGTCTTCCAGATCCTCTTCGGCTTCGCGTCGTTCGGATGGATCAAATGTGCGACAGTTTAAGATTACCTGACGCAACGCAGAAATATGCTCTTTCATAATCGGTAATTCAGCCGTGGCACGACGACCAGCAGCCAACTGTTCATTCAACGGCTTTGCCTTGGCATCCATAACAGACTTTAAAATATTAAACACAGCAATCGGTGTCTTTTTCTTGTTTAACATTTGTCCCCCTGATTTTTATTTCACATTATATTATAGTACACAAATGTTATTTTGTCAATAGATTGTATAAAAAACATAGGGCTATTTCCCTGCCCTATGTTCTCTTGTGTGTACAACTTAGTTTTCTGCACGTGTAAATGCGCCACCGTCTAACATATCGCGAACTGCAAAGTGTTTAACCTTTTTCGCAGATGTTGATGGTAATTCTTCTTCGGTAATCGCAAAATGACGAACCCATTTATACTGGGCAATTTGCATATTGGATTTCTTTAACAAAAATGCAACACGTTCAATCGTTGTACCTGGTTTGACCTGGAATACCGCAAATGGAACGGTTTTGTCCTTAATTACATATTCAAAAACCGCTGCATTCAAGATTTCATCATTTTGCATATATAAATCTTCCAATTCATCTGGGTATACGTTTTTACCACTGTCCAGAACGATAACTTGTTTCTGGCGACCTTTGACCGTCAGGCGACCAAATTTATCCAGACAACCGATATCACCTGTTTTAAACCAGCCGTTTTCGAATGCTTCGGCGTTGGCAGCATCGTTTTCTAGATATCCTGGCATAACCATGTTTCCACGAACCCAAATTTCACCAACACCATTTTTATCAGGGTTATGAATCTGGATTTCGTTACCCAACAATGGCCCCGCATAGTACATAGAGCCATTCGCACGACGGAACGCAAAATTAAAGTTTGCAGGCCCAGTCGTTTCTGTCAGACCATAGCAATCCCCAACCACAAATCCCATACTTTCATAGAATTTACGAATTGACGGCTTTAAGGTTGCACCCGCAGATACCAGAACCTTGGTATTACCACCAAACGCATCGTGAACGGGTTTTGTAACCTTGTCCACCAGTTTTCCCAATCCAATCGCACGCAACACGCGGCGCATAGATATAATGACACGCATTAATGTCCAAACATGTTTATCACGTGCGCTGTCCACAATCTTTTTATAGAACACTTCCCAAATACGCGGAACCGCCGGGATTACTTCTGGTTTATACTGTTTGAAGTCTTTGATGAATTCCTGGGGCTTTAATACAGGTTGCAACAGTAATTTCCCTTGAAGTGCAACCGGAACAATAATATTAATTACCACACCATATATATGATACAGTGGCAAGAAACCATAAAATATATAGCCTGGGAAAATTACATCCTTGTAAAACTGCGCACCATCCGCCAGAGAAATCAGATTTTCATGTGTCAGGCCCACAACCTTGGGATTCCCAGTCGAACCAGATGTAAATGACAATTGCGCAATGTCACTGCGTTCTGTTTCTGCCATCACAAAATCGTTTTCGTCTGTATCGTCAATGTTTTCAATATCAAACATATCACATGGGGCATCTTCGATAAACATAGAACGTTGCGCCATAATTAACTTGCAATCTGTACGTTTCAACATGTTGATATGTTCAGATGTCTGCAAACCTGTGTCCAACATCAACGCACGCGCACCCTGGGATGCGATTGCAAAGTATGTACGAACAAAATCAGGTGTATTACCAGACAAAATCGCAACAGTATCGCCCTTTTTAATACCAAAACGCTGGGCCAGTAATACGGCACGACGCTTTACCTTTTTTAATAAGTCTGCATAAGTTTCGTTCTGACGTACCAGGAAAATACCATCCAGGTTCCGTGAACATACATCTTGCAGCATTTCATATATGTTTTTAATCATAATAATGCCTTACTTTTATTAAACATGTGCGCAACCACCATGGTCGCGACTTATTGAATATACCTATTTTCATCAGGAAAAACAACCTATAATTCATAGAAGTGGCGATTCTAAAAAACACAACATATAGATTACGAATCGAAAAAAACACCCTATATTTTGTACAAACACAACAAAAACGAATCGTTTCCCACAACAAAAAGCATTTTTTTATACACAAAAGGATTGTTGGTACAGATTTACCGATTCTGTTTTTCTGCTGTAACATGCGGAATACTAACCTTTTTAAAAGTAAAGCGAAAAATATTTTTTTTTTGCTTTTTATAGATTGCTTACAAATTCGATTCACTATATATTGTTATCGAAACAAACAAATAACCACTATATGTTGTGTTTTTAGAAGATTGGAGTTAGTAAAATGTCAGAAACACAAAATGAAATACAAATTCAAATTACACCAACGTTAAAAACGCGCCTGGTTGCGGTGCAAAAACGCAGCGGCGAAACAGTACCTTTTGATTCAAAGAAGATTTATGAGGCAATAAAAAAAGCAGTTGCTGTTACTACTGAGATTTCAGATGTCGAAGTTGTAAAGGTTACACAGGATGTTTTAAAGCGTCTGGATGAAAAGTTTGCAGAAAAAACACCAACAGTCGAAGCGATACAAGATATTGTTATTCAGGCATTGATGGATGCACGAGCATACAAAACTGCCGAGGCATATATTATTTATCGCCAGAAACGTACAGAAATTCGTGAATCAATGGTTGATGCAGTTGATATCATCGAAGGATATGTTGGTGGTTCAAACTGGCGTATCAAAGAGAATGCAAATGTCGGCTATTCCATCGGTGGGCTGATATTGCGTACCAGCGAACGCGTTACCGCGGAATATTGGCTGAACCTGTATCCGCGGGCGGTTGCTGAGGCACATAAAATGGCCGCTATCCACGTTCATGATTTAGGATGGCTGACCGGATATTGTGCAGGTTGGTCACTGCGTGAATTGTTATACGAAGGTTTTAACGGGGTTGATGGATACCTGCAATGCGAACCTGCAAAACATATGGCAACCGCAATTTCACATATGGTTAATTTCTTGGGCACATTACAGAATGAATTTGCAGGAGCCCAGGCTTTCTCGTCCGTGGACACATATTTGGCACCATATGTTAAAATTGATAATCTGTCATATGCAGATGTAAAAAATGCGATGCAGACACTTATCTTTAACTGTGCGGTACCATGTCGTTGGGGTACACAAACACCATTTATTAACTTTACATTTGACTGGACATGCCCAGAAGATTTGAAAAAACAGCGTCCATTTATTGGTCGTGTCCAGACGGATTTCACATATGGTGAATTGCAAAATGAAATGGATATGATTAACAAGGCATTCCTGGAAGTTATGACCGAAGGAGATGCATTGGGACGTCCATTCACATTCCCAATTCCAACATACAACATAACACCTGATTTCCCATGGGAACACCCAAATGTAAAACCATTGTTTGAATTGGCAGCAAAATACGGGATTCCAAATTTTCAGAATTTCTTGAATTCTGATTTAAACCCAACAGATGTTCGTTCAATGTGCTGCCGTTTGCGCTTGGATGTGCGCGAATTGTTGAAGCGCGGTGGCGGTCTGTTTGGTTCTGCAGAAAAGACAGGTTCAATCGGCGTTATTACCATCAATTTAGCGCGTTTGGGATATATCCACCGCGGCAATCGCGAAGGGTTGTTTACAGAACTGAAACGTTTGTTAGACCTGGGACGTGATGCATTGGAAATCAAACGCGATATTATATCAAAGAACATGGAACGCGGCTTGTATCCATTTACAAAACGTTATTTGGGCGACTGGAATCATCATTTCTCGACCATTGGTGTAAATGGTGCAAATGAAATGGTCCGTAACTTTACAGGCGACCGTGAAAACATTGCAACACCAATGGGCAAGAAGTTGGTACTGGATGTAATGGACTTTATCCGTGAAAATCTGGCAACGTTCCAAGAACAAACAGGCAACCTGTATAATTTGGAAGCAACACCAGCAGAAGGTTGTTCATATCGTTTCGCAAAAACAGACGTCAAAAATTTCCCAGATATTATCACTGCGGGAACAAAAGATGCACCATATTATACAAATTCAACACAATTGCCGGTGAATTTCACAGACGACCCATTTGTCGCATTGGAACACCAGGAAGAATTACAGCGTAAATACACAGGTGGCACTATGTTGCATCTGTATATGGGTGAACCAGTATCTAGTGGCGATTCAGCACAGAAAATTGTTCGTACTATTTTTGAAAACTACAAGGTGCCATATATGACACTAACACCAACGTTTTCAATCTGTCCAAAGCACGGATATCTGCCGGGCAAACATGAATTCTGTCCAAAGTGTGATGCAGAAAATGCAGCAAACCAGGACAAAAATGAACAATAACAGTTAACGTCATAAAACAAATTATAAAAGGGAGGAATTTATTATGACCAATACAGCAAATAGAACACCATGCGAAATCTTTTCACGTTCAATGGGATTTATTCGTCCGGTAAAGAATTTCAATATTGGTAAATATTCTGAATTCTGTGAACGTAAAACTTTTACAGAAGAAAACAGCCTGAGTGCAGGTCAGCGCCATTATGATTTGTTAAAACGTGCGGCGTAATTATTATGCGTGATATTCAAATCGGAGGATTGGTATCATTCACAACAATAGACTATCCAGGGAAACTGGCTGCAGTTTTGTTTCTGGTGGGATGTCCGTTGAAATGTGTGTATTGTTCCAATCCTCATTTATTATGCCCAGGAGACGGCGAGTATGATCCAGAACGTGTTATGGAATGGATTAAGTCACGTGTGGGCAAATTGGAAGCAATCGTTTTTTCTGGTGGCGAAGCATTAATGCAGGGTAATGCAACGGTTGATTATATGCGGCGCGTACGCGAATTGGGTTTTAAAATTGGTCTGCACACCAATGGATTTTATCCCAATACACTGATTGACGCGATTGATATAATTGATTGGGTCGGATTGGATTTCAAGGCAACGTGTGATAAGTATCCAGACCTGACAGGGCAACATATTGCATACAACAACATGTTGCGCAGTTTAGATATATTGATAGAGCACAAAAAAGACTTTGAAGTTAGAATAACATGCGACCCACGCTTTGTTGATAAATCTGATCTGATGGAAATTATGGGGATTTTGCAACAACGAAATGTGCAAAATGTCGCGATTCAAAAATACATTCCACACTTTGAAGACGAAGCGCACAAAACCACGGACGCAATGCGCAACCAAATCTTTGTTGATGCGGATTTGCGTAATCAGATAAATAATATGTTTAAATCTGTCGTTTGGCGAGAATAAAGAAACAAATAAAACGGTGCATCTTGCACCGTTTTTTATCGTGTTTTACTGACATCGCGTTGCCATTTTGCATCCAGTTCTGCATTACCTGTGATGCGTGGTTCAACGATTACCCATGATATCCACATATCAAACAGTTCATCCGCACGTGCACGGTCAGCATCCGCAATTTCCAGACGACCTGCGGTGGATTTTATACTGTCATATGCAGTTGTATATTTGATACCTAAATCCGATAGCAGACGTCCCAGTTTTGCCCCCAGTTCTTGCGTTGAAAATTCAAAGGCGGATACATAATCACCCGCAGCATTCTTTAATTTACGGTTATAATTCGCAACGTCTGTGCCTGCATTTTTTGAAATTTCATTTAAACGTGACATAACTTCACCGTATGTAATTACACGTGATGAAGCCTTATTAAAAATTCCCTTTTTATTTACCATCGTTAATCCTTTCTTTATTATGTTATATCACGGTAAGTATTATTTTTCAAATTACTTTGTTTTTGTCAGCAAATCCTGGAAAACTTGAATAATGGCGGCACGTTTATCAGGCGCAACCTGGCCATTTTCAAATGCACGAACAATATTTATCGCAGGATTTCCCTGCTTCTTGATTCCACAGAATGTTTCAATATCCTTTGGAAATCCGTATGAATAATCGGTCAGCGACGAGAATTCTTGGCGCACAGCGATATTATCGGCACGATTTGGATCACCGTCTGTATCATATAAAACCGCATGACGAATGTTGTAATTATTTAACACACGCTGAAAATATGGCATTGGCCATTTACCAACACAATCGATTACTGTGACATTTTGCGCAAGATTCTGTGGCAACGCACCTGTTCTACGCAGATAGTTATACAGGGCGCATTCGGTTGGTCCCTCCATCAGAACAACCTTGCGCGCAAAGAACATGTCACTGCGTGGTCTATCAAAATAAACCATATTCTGTGCCACCGATAAATCAGATGCCGGGATTTTATTCTGAAACACCTGGGTTTTGGCACCATCACGATCAACCTTGATAACACTGTTCAAATCCATAATATCTTCGGATATTAATTGCGAAGAATGCGTCGTTGCAATAACCTGGTTGTTCGGTGATGATGCAAAATTACGCAGGTCATATGCCAGGTCAGATATTGCACTGGGGTGCAAGGATACTTCGGGTTCTTCAAACAATAAGATATTTAATTCTGGGGAAAAGATTTTTTTCCCAAGTTCGTGTTCTTTTCCTAATTTTTCTATTTCCTTATAGACTTTTTCGAATTTGCGTCCCTTTTCTGTTGTAGACAGGGTAAAATCACCAACATATTTAATCAATTCGGCAATTATCTTGCGTTGGGTACCGGTTCCAATCTGATTCAAATCCATTATACCAGCACGGTCATGAATACTGATTTCCATCATGAATTTTAACATTTCTTCAAAAGATACAGAACGCGGCGCAACACTAACACCAACCCCCGTAGACGCAATCGCACGCGATATATTATTGCCAATTGGTTGCGTACAAGATTTCATATATTCATACATAGGTTTGAATAATTTATTAAACTCTTTTTCCAAGCCACCCCGTTTGGCAACCAAATCCAATAAACTGTTCATTGCGGATGCACCCGATGTTTTTGTATTTTCTTTGACACCAACAACCGCAGGAACATATATCAAATTACCTAGCATTTCCGGTTTAAATTTGCGTGAGCCATAAAAACTTCCGCGTTCTAACCCTTTTTTAGTATATCCACGAAAACCATAGCCACGTGTCAAATTCTTGTTTATGCGCAATTTGTTCTTTTCTACCTGATACTTTTCATCCAGTGATGCGTATTCATTTGGTGTCAGGTCATATTCTATCTCTATCCATGCAGTGTCACCGGCATTTGCCTGTTTGCAAAAATCAGTTTCTTCAAAGCGAATATCGCCATAGAAACAGCGAATTGCATCAACAATATTACTTTTACCAACGTTATTCTCGCCGACCAGAATTGAATAATCCTGGAACAAAACGACCGCGTCTTGAATCGAACGAAAGTTGTGAATATGGATTTTATTTATTTTCATCTTTTTCCTTGTTTACCACCAGTAATAGTAGCAAACAAAGAAGTATTGTCAACAAAAAATATTGACAGATTATGTTTTTGTATTATTTTGTCGCAAATTGCCTTGTTCATCCTGATAGCATACGACGGTAATAAAAAACACCCCAATCAGGGTGTTTTTTATTACTGGCGGATGGTGAGGGATTGGACATTCCCATGTTCGTGTTCTCTCCATGGGCCCCTTTCGCCTGCGGCTCGAACCCCACGCGACTTTGTCGCTTGGACGGGGGGTCAAATCCGACCCGCGCAACTCAAAAATAAAATGCCCAAAAAGGGCATTTGATTTTTGTGGCGGATGGTGAGGGATTCGAACCCCCGGTGGAGTTGCCCCCACAACGGTTTTCAAGACCGCCGCATTCGACCGCTCTGCCAACCATCCGAAACTGTTTCCGTCGGTCTTTCAACCTTCGGTTTTGGTGTTTCACATGACTTTGTCATGTTCACACTCCACTTCGCTGACGCTCGTAGTCAAGACACGCACGCCTCAACACACTCTGCCAACCATCCGAAACTGTTTTCCTATTTCAGGTCAACGGCGTGTATTGTACATTATTTTTTGCGAATTGCAAACATAAAAATTAACGCACCAGCAAAAAACATTATTAATGACAGCAATTGTCCCATCGTCAACCCCCACGAGGTCAGAAATCCAATCTGGGCATCTGGCGCACGAAACAGCTCACAAAACATACGAAACGCAGCATACCCCATTCCCATAATGCCAGCAATTGCACCGGGACGGTCACGCAGACGCGTATGTTTATACAGATAATACATTATTATAAACAGCAGGATACCTTCGGTGGCGGCTTCATATAATGGACTGGGGTGGCGCGGAATTGGCGTATCACCATTAAACACGACCGCCCATGATGCGTCGCTGGGACGCCCCATAACTTCGCGATTAATAAAGTTTGCAATACGACCAAAAAATAGCCCAATCGGCGCACAGACCGCCATTACATCCAGTACAGACCACGGATTTAATTTCTGGGTTCGGGCAAATAAAAATGTGGATATGATAACACCGATTAGACCACCATGAAAACTCATCCCGCCATGCCATACAGCAAATATTTCCAATGGATGTGCCATAAAATACCAAAAATCATAAAACAGCACATACCCAAGGCGCCCCCCCAGTATCACGCCAAAAACAACCCAAGTCAGTAAATCATCCAGTTGTTTTTTTGTCAGTTTTATCCTACTGTTCGGAGAATTCATTAGGCCTTTAAACAACCAATACCCCAACACAAATCCGGCAACATATGCCAATGCATACCAACGAATATCCAGTCCAAACAAACTGAATGCAACAGGCGAAATCGGATTTATTGTTATAGCCACAACACCACCAAATAAAAGTTTTAGCGAATTTTTTGCAATGTTCCCTGCAGATTTGCAATGGTTTTTTCTAGACCAGCCAGACGCTGTTTCTGAAATTCATTCAAATGCGGCAATGCACGCAACGATTCTGCTTCGCGCGTATATTGTTGATATTTTATACTTAGCGCCCCTAAACCACTTTTACGCCTAAGCTGTTGCTGTAAACATTCGTCATCGCGTCTTAAATCGTGAAAAATTCCGCGAATATGGCTTTGATATTGTTCTGTAGATGCCATGTTACATGTCCCTTGCTTTCATATCTTCTAACAATTTTTGACGCCCTTTTATTGCGTTTTTTATGTTTTCTTCTGCCCTTAGCAGGGTTTTAGCACTGGAAGCAGCAGGATTGTCCAGACGTTTCTGATTTTCTTCAATTATTCTGTCGTAATTAGCAATTTTTTCTGCCAAGCCAGGATTTTTCCATAGATCTTTTTTGTATCCATTTTTCTTGATTGCTTTCTGTCTGTCTTTTTCGTATTGATGTAATCCACCCATTTTGTTATCCTTTTAGTCTTGAAATACCCCTTATATTGTATTATATATTTGTTAAATAACAAGGAGAAAGATTTATGAAGAAAATAAAATCTGCACAACAATCAGGTGGCATAGAATTATATCTGAAACGTATATTCGCATTGATGTTTGGCGCGGTTGGTGTAACGGCTGTGGCGGCATACCTGACCATTTGGGGTGGCGGATTACAATATCTATTTAACTTGAACACTGGTGGAATGTCAGGTTTGTATTATATTTTGCTGTTCGGCGGATTGGCATTATCAATCTGGGCACAGGTTCGTGTTTTTAGTATGAAACCAGCAACTGCGGCGGGATTGTTAATGTTGTATGCTGTATTAATTGGAATTACAATGACACCGTTAATTGCGGTCGCATTATCAGTAAACCCCGCTTCTATCTTGATGGCGTTTGTTGTTGCAGCATTAATGTTTGCATGCATGGCAGTATTTGGATATAAAACAGTCAAAGATTTGTCTTTTATGGGAATATTCCTGACAATGGGAATGATTGGATTAATCTTGGTTGGTCTGTTGTCTTTTATCTGGCCGGCAATGATGGGTGGCGTATTTGGTACAATCGTATGCTTTATCGGCGTATTGGTATTCGCACTGTTTACAGCATATGATATGCAAAACCTGAAACGCGCATATGCAGTTCTGGGGGACGGCAATCAAAAGAATCAATTGGCAGTTTTGGGCGCATTGCATTTGTATATTTCATTCATTGCAATGTTCCAATACCTGTTAAGTCTGTTTAATCGTGAATAAAAATTTAAGGAGAAAAAAATGGCGTATAAAATTGACCCAAGCAAATGTATCGGATGCCACACATGTATGGGAATGTGCCCAGTGTGCGCAATATCAACAAGCCCAGACGGCAAATGCGTAATTGACCCAAGCAAATGTATTTCATGCGGGACATGCGCATCAATTTGCCCTGTTGGCGCAATTGCACCAGACGCATAAGTAAAAATATCAGAATCTAAAAAAAACCGCCACAAGGCGGTTTTTTTATCATTAACTTGACAACACTAAAAATTGTATTAAAATCACTGAACAAACATTAACAAGGATAAACAATGAATATCAGAGATTTTATCTATGCTGAAATAAAAGAATATGTTGGCGCGAAAAATATTTCAGACGAACTGAAACTGTCTGACGATTTAGGATTTGATTCGCTGGATTTAACAGAACTGACCATGCAAATAGAAGACGAATTCAATTTTCCAGAAACCCCGGGCGACACATTTGCACACCTAAAAACAGTTGGCGATTTAATCAAGACATACGAAACAATGCTTATGAATCAAGAAAGACGTAATGTCGCCATTGCAAAATATACAAATATGCCCACACTGCATTACACAAAAAACGGCAGACCATATTGTAAAATAACAGAAAAACCATGCACCAAGATTCCACAAGCGATGTGCATTATGAACCCATTAAAAAGCATTACTACAAACTGTAATATCGCGAAGAACGTTTATAAAATTCTGGTTGAAACGCAACAAAAAACAAAATAAAAAAACGCCCAATTGGGCGTTTTTTTATTTAGGTTCTGTATTTAAAGCAGGAATTGTCACAATATCATTATATTGCGACAGAAAACGTGTACCTGTTGCGCAATATACTTTTGATAGTGAATCTTTGTATTCACGAACCGCAGTAACCCAACGTTCTTCTACATCTTTCTTGGCACCTTGATAACCGCTAAAGGCCCCCATTACACCACCGATTCCTGCACCAGTCAGGGTAGATTTCAGACGCGCCTTGTTACCAAAGTCAATCAAACTGCCATCTTCGGCATTTCTGTACATAGGATAAAAATCTTCTAGGCTATAACTACCATCTTTTGGAAGATAACCTGCATTATTATTATCACGCAGATATACAGCCCCTTTCTGTATATGGTCTTTTTTTACCTTATCCCAATCTTTCTTTTTATACCCAAATGCAGAATCAGAATCAATAATAACCATTGCGGCCTTTCTATCATCTGCAACCTTGGCAGATTCTATCATAATAAATGTATTTGCAGTGATACCACCAGAAGTCGAGACCATATAACGCCCTTTATATGAATCTTCTTTTAATTCATAGCGTTGCCCCTCGCAATAACCATCAAAATTTCTGGCCTGCAACTGATCCAACGTTTGGCCAGATTCACAGCCCAACGTTATGGATACTAATTCACGAGGTCTGCAATTCGTGTATTCTGTAGCGCCATCACCGTTTCTTTCTATTTTGCACAAATACGTATGTTCATCACGAATGTTATAAAAAGCCGCCAGTTCTACATCTCCTGATTCACCGGTCCCATCTTCACCTTTGCCAGTAAAGTTTTTACCTTTGGCCGCAACCCCCCAGACACATAAATTCTCGACGCCTGACGAACCGCCTTCAGCAGTTTCCGCCGTATTTTTTGATAAACCTTCGTCTAGAATAATACACTTTTCTACACGTAAAACCGGTTCACCTGTGGCAACCATATTACCAACAACCGCACCAGCAGTCGCGTTTACACCAGCTGACAAAATGGTATCACCAGCAACTTTGCCTGTTTGGGTATGACCAACCATCAACGCTGCCCCCCCCAGTGCACCAATTGCAGTAGTTTTTAATTTATCTTCACCAACACCCAATAACCCGGTCTTTCCTGGCTCATTTTTGCCAATCATATTACCAGCAACCCCAAAAAGGATTGTGCCGGCCGCAATTTTCAGACCCGCATTTTGTTTCTGTTCCTGATTCATAACAGCAATTACATCTTCAACGGTCGGTTCGTTATCGGCAGGAAACTCAATTTTTCCAGCATCTTCCAACAGCGTAGCGCTTGGAAAATCAGAAATATTACAGCGAACAGATTCACCAGCCGGCAAATTCGCGCGCGCAACAACCAAATCTTTGCCATCTGGGCCGGCCTGGTATGCACGCATTTCAACAACAGCTGTACAGGTTGACGCACCACCTGCTGCACGTCCCAATGTTGGACCCGCCCATTCAAATTTACCATCCGGATAAATCATTGAACAACGTTCCAGTTGTTCCACCGTGACAGGCGCATCGGCATGTGAAGATTGGATTTGGTTTGCTAAATCCTGATTTGTAACATGTATCGGCAATTCTGCCGGGGCCATTGGCGCCATTTCCTGTTGGGCCGCAACAGTATTTGCAGCTGAATTGTACCGCATCTCGTTTACCCGTTGATACCCCTGGGCATTACTGCGTGTTAAATTCCCTACACGAATTCCCGCCGCAGATGCGTCTGTTGCACAAAATAATGCGGATAACATTAAATAATAAAATACAGATGCTTTTTGTTTCATTCTCTCTTGGCCCCTGCTTTATGAATAAACGCATGCAACCGGGACAATACCCGGCGCATGTATTAGAACTGTAATCTTAATCTGGCACCCACATCAACCATGCCCAGACGACCACTTTCATACCAATTTGTATAATGGAAAACGCTGTCATACGGCGCTTCGTATTCACCGGCCGCACCGTCACCCAACCACTCTATCTGCGACAGAACAATACTGCCCGACGTCTTAATCTTACCCAGGTTGGCATAACGAACAAAGAAGTCTAATTTTATCCCCCCTTGCATTTCAGTAGTAACACCACCTTCCAGCATGAATGCAAATTCTTCGGTGGTACCACCATTGTGATACGCATAAATATCAGAAATTCCTGTCAACTGACCTGCAGCAGCATAGGCCGGATCCAGCACAGAATAAAATGTATTATCATAAACAACATAGTCCGCAATTGTATTCAGCGATATACCAACACCTGCACCAACATATGGCCGCAACGCACCGCCTGCCAAGTATCCTGTAAATGAATCGATATTATAATAAACATTCAACATAGTCGTATTCGCAGTAATGGCACCGCCATCAACCTGAGCTTCGACAAAACCGCCTGCACCGTCAGATGTCTGAACGGTTTTTGGATAGCCAATACCAGAATAACGCAAATAAGAAAAGTCAATGCGAATATCATTATTAATCGCCGCACCAACAGATATTTGCAACGGTATCACACTGTCAGAATCAAAATCCGCAGCCTGGAATGCACCAGGCACAGTGTACGCATCCTCTTCCCCGGCATAATCAGTGCCCATCGATCCAATAACAGATGCAGTATACGCAACAGACAAACCTACATACAATCCACTGTCTGCCAATCTATCATAATCAGCCGGTTGATAGTAGGAACGCCCTGCGGTCGTTTGCGATGAACCAACGCGAGGTAACGCACCAGTTATACGATTTGGCTGGGCCGCGACTGCACGATTATACGGCATACTGTATGAACCTGTGCCCACAGAAACAGAATTCCCCACAACAGGATACATCATTTGACCATTTGATGGCATTACCATCTGCCCACCCTGATATGATGGATACGCAGAATAAGCTGCACCTGCCACATGTGGCACAGCACACAAAACACCCGCTAACACGGCAAAAATGCTGAAATTTTTCATGCCTTTCCCATTATTCCTTTTGAAACATTATATCATTTCAACGGAACTGGTGCAAGCAATTGTGCAATACAAACCTGCAGAATTATTTCTTTTTATACGCCAAAACGTAGGGAACAAATTTATCAGCATGCACATTCCCCAACCATGCACGCGGAATCAAAACAGAATTCCCCATACCGGCCGCCATTTTTTGAACATGTTCGCCGTTCTTTGCATTAATCAATTCTGACAATTTAACAGACACAGAATCCATCGTCCCCGGCAGAATAAATGTTATCGTATCCCCAACACGCGTTTCATTACGCAATTCAAATGTGATATTTTCATCATCCACCGCTGTTATAACACCGGCCGCATGATAATCAGATGTCGAACGTGTCGTTTCATAGTTATGCGCCGACGGTGGCACCGGCCCATCAAAAAACGCCGTTGTATAACCACGTGTTTCCATACGATTCAAATCCGCCATAAAGGGCGACGCATCAAAATTTTCAGGGTCAGCAGCATACGCATCCAGCGCACAACGATATGCATGAACCACACTGCCCACATAGTATTCAGACCGATTGCGCCCTTCTATTTTTAAACTATCAGGCCCCGCCGACACAACATCCGCCAGACGCGGCATCAGGCATAAATCCTTGGAATTCATAATGTATGCGCCACGTTCATCTTCTTCAATCGGCATTTCAATACCGCTATCATGTTCGCGCAAAATCACATCATATTTCCACCGACACAATTGCGCACACGCCCCACGATTTGCCGGACGCCCCGTGATAAAATTAGACAACAAACAACGCCCAGAATACGACATACACATCGCCCCATGAACAAAAATCTCTAAACCAACATCTGGACATTCTGCACGAATATTTTTAAATTCACTGTGCGACACCTCACGTGCCAGAACGCATAATTTCGCACCCGCGTTTTGCCAAAATTTAACCGTTTTTGCAGAACAAATATTCGCCTGGGTCGAAATATGAATTGGCATTTCTGGGAAATTTTCACGCACCCACATTACAATTCCTGGATCAGATACTATCAACGCATCTGGACGCAGATAATCTATTATTTCCGCGACGCGTGGCATGTTGGCATATTCATGATCATGCGCGAACAGGTTGAACGCCAAATACACTTTCTTGCCAGCAGCATGTGCCAGTTCTATCCCCTGCTTTACTTCATCTACAGTAATCTTGGCACGGGCACGCATAGAAAATCCTGGCAGTCCGGCATAAATCGCATCTGCACCATACAAAATGGCGGTTTTAAAGGCATCCAACGTACCCGCAGGTGCCAACAATTCAGGTAATTTTACTTTATTCATACCTCTATTTTGCCCCAAATAAATATAAAGGCAAGCATTTTATGATTTTTTACTTGCGTTTGTTTTACAGATATGTATAATTGGGTGGCATTGCCGGTTTAGCTCAGCTGGTAGAGCGGCTGATTTGTAATCAGTAGGTCGTTGGTTCAAGTCCGACAACCGGCACCAGAATAACCCCTTGATTCAAGGGGATTTTTTA
>CAJGDN010000006.1 GCA_904502245.1 uncultured Alphaproteobacteria bacterium
ATTTTGGTGCAACAACTTTCTTAGCGGTTGCTTTCTTTGCAGGGGCAGCTTTCTTTGCTGTTGTTTTTGCTGCTGTTTTTTTTGCTTCTGCCATTATTCGCCCCTTTTGTTCTTGCGGTTCAAGCCTGCGAAATCAATAACTTCTGGTTTCTGGGCTTCGTGTTTGTGTTCTGCGCCTGCATAAACGTGCAGTTTTGTTAAACGCTGGTTTGCCAATGCAACTGCTGTGCGACGGCCCATCATACGTTTTACAGCGTTGAAAACCAATTTTTCTGGTTTTTCAGAACGCATCTGACCCAATGTGCGTGATTTCAATGAACCTGTCCACAATGAATGCCAGAAGAAACGGTCTTTGTCAGCTTTGTGTCCAGACAAAGCAACCTTGTCTGCATTGATGATGATAACGTGGTCACCACAATCCATGTTTGGTGTCCATGTTGGCTTGTGCTTGCCACGCAGGATGTTTGCGGTGTACGCCGCCAAACGACCCAATGTGCAATCAGTTGCGTCAATCAGATACCATTTGGCTTCTAATTCGCACTTTTTTAACGATTTTGTCGCTGCCATTTTTGTTTTCCTTGTTTGTTTATTGTTATAGCGGTGCGTATTATGACGCAAAGTCCCAGAAAAGTCAAGAAAAAACATTGCGGTATTATTATACCGTAACATTCGTTGATAGTTTGATTTAGACGTTTTTTTTTGTTATACTTAGAATAAATATATTTTTAACAAAAGAGGTTTATCATGTCAAAATTATCAATAAACGATGCTGCGCAAATCCTGGGGATAGGTGTTGATGCAACTCGTGAACAATTGCGCAAGGCGTATAAAAAATTAATTTTAATGTATCATCCAGATAAAAATCAAAATAATCCACAAGCAGAAGAAATGACAAAAAAGATTAATGAAGCGAATGCTGTATTTGAAAACTATCTGGATGGAGAGCGAGTAGAAAATACAGTTAATTCATCATATGGACAAAACAAGGAACAGAATAGACAGAACAATCCTGTTGTTGATGTGCTGAAACAGGAATATGAGAAGGCCGTAAAAAAACACAGAGATCTTCTGGATAATGATATGAAAGCAATACGTCAAAAGGTGGCAGCGGCGGAAGCTAAATTACAGGACTTGTTGAGTAATCCTGTTATCAAAAATGTTTTAGATAAAAAAATTGAATGTATTGATAAGTTGAAAAGTTTGTTGTTGCAACAGAAATTGTTGGTTGGACAGGCGATGTTGTTGGCTGATTTTGTGCAACAATGTAAAAAACGTTATGAAGATGCGTTGGGGCGTTGTTACAGTGGGAATGCCCAAGACGGAAGATAGAAAAAACGCCCGTTTGGGCGTTTTTTGTTTTGATTACATTTCGTTTGGAACGATTAATCCCATTAAATCAATTGTTTTTAACAATGTTTCGCGTGCTACGTTTACGATATGCAGGCGCCCTGCCCGTACATCGGATGGTGTGTCTTCACGCAGGATTGGGCAATTATGATAGAATGTGTTGATTAATTGGCACAAATCATATGCATAATTTGCAATCATGTCTGTGGCGCGGTTTTCAAATGCGCTGATGACGGTGCGTTCAAAATCCAACACGCCAATCAACAGATTACGTTCATCTGCATTCATTGGCATGTATGCAGGGTTTGCGTTCATTGTGGCGCGTTTTAACACGCTGTTCAGACGGACGGCAGTGTATAAAATGTATGGACCGGTGCGACCTTCGAAACTGGTGACGGATGCAGGGTCAAAGATATAATCTGAACGTACGTCATGCATCAAGTCATTGAATTTTACCGCCGCCAATGCAATTGCGCGGATTGTATCTTCGTCCAATGTTTTGCCAGATTCAGATACACGTTCGCGAACGGCAACGTTAACTGCATCAATAATGTCGTCCAAACCAGCAGCGTTTCCGTCGCGTGTTTTAAATGGTTTCCCGTCGCGCCCGTTAATTGTCCCGTATCCGATATGTTCCAGGTTGTTGTAATCAAAGATTTCAGAAATTTGGGACGCACGGAATAATTGTTCAAAGTGCAGACTTTGGCGCAGGTCTGTGAAATAAATGATTTTGTCTGGATTATCGGTTAATTTACGGCAATATACCGCCGCCAGGTCAGTTGAGTCATATGTATCTGCCCCGCGTGAGTCTGTCCACATATATGGTGGCATCGGTTTGTTGTCATCTTCGCGTTTGACAACGATTACCTGGGCGCCGTCGCTTTCTGAAATTAAATCTTTGGCGCGCAATATTTTTTCAACATCGTCCAGATATTTTGCCGCGTTGCGTTCGCCTAAATCATAATCAAATGGTAAAATATTTAGGCGACTGACAGTTTCTTGCATCATTTCCATGGATATTTTCAGGAATTTTTCATACAACGCAAAGTAGCCCGCATGACCGTTTTGGAACTTGGCCTTGATATCCTGGGCGTGTGCTTGGAATTCTGGGTTTTCTTTGGCAAAACTGCTGGCGGCGGGATAGTATGTATTTAATTCCGACGGGTTTATTTCAAAATCAACCGGTGTGTCTGGGGTAAAATTATCATTGAAATATGGTAATTCTGGGTGCAGGCGTTCAATCCATGCGATAATTAATGCCATTGGTTTGCCCCAGTCGCCAATATGATTCCATGAGTATGTTTTATGCCCTAATAATTTAGCAATACGGTTAAATGTGTCGCCAACAATTGATGTGCGTAAATGACCAATGTGCAATGATTTCGCAACGTTATATGCCCCATAGTCCAAATCAATTGTCATCGGGGTTGTTGTGTGTGGGGCTTGTTCTGCGCAGGCAGATTCCCAAATAAATTCGTCTTTTAGTTTAATGTTAATAAAACCAGGCCCTGCGATTGAGGCGTCAGCTACAAAATCTAATTCTGTTAATTTTGGCAGGATTTCAGATGCCAGTTCGCGTGGGTTTTTGCCCGCGCTGCGTGCCATTACCATTGCGGCGTTCGTGGAAAAATCGCCAAATTCACGATTGCGTGGAACTTCCAGATTAACTGTTGTTCCCAGTTTTTCATTTATTGCATTTGATACATACTTATACAAATTCATTTTATTTAGCCTTAGTTCTTAAAAAAATACTGTTTATATTGGTAATACTATTTTGACTTTTAATCCGCCCATCTCGCTGTCTTGCAAGAAGATTTGACCGCCATGATTTTCAATTGCGGTCTGGGCGATTGACAGTCCCAGTCCTGTGCCACCAGTGTCGGCGCGTCGCGCATCGTCTAGGCGCACAAATGGACGCATTGCGTCTTTCTTGCGTTCGTCTGGAATGCCAGGACCATCGTCTTCGATTATGATTTCTATGCTGTCTTCGTTGTCGTGTTCAGTTATTTTGATAATCTTATGTGCATATTTTGCGGCGTTTTCAATTATGTTGCTGAACGCGCGCGCCAATGCCATTGGACGCGCATAGAACTGTGTTGGCGCATCAGGAAAGTCTGTGATGATGCGTTTGTCTGGCGCTGCGTCGCGTGCAATGCGTGTCAGCATTGGTGGTAATTCGGTTGCTTGTTCTATTTCTGGGGCTTCGCCACGCGCAAATGCCAGATAACCATTTACCATTTCCGTCATACGATCAATGTCGCGTATTAATTCTTCGTTTGACGCTGTGTCTGTTTCCAAGGCCAGGCGCATGCGTGTTAGTGGTGCTTTTAGGTCGTGGCTGACCGCATTTAGCATATCTGTTCGCGTGCGGTTATATCTGTCCAAACGTTCCTTCATTGTAATCATTGATTTTGCCGCTTCGCGGATTTCTTTGGAACCAGTTGGTACAAACCCAGGCGCGTCCAGGCCGCGGCCAAAACGACCGGCTGCATGGGCAATTCGGCGTATGCTGCGTGTGTGCATGATGATAAATGGGGAAATCAGAATTGATACAATTAAAATTGATCCCAACAGCCAGATTAAGAATACTTCGGTACTGGTTGAATATATTCTATAAAGCGATGTGCCAAATGTCGCAATCCGGTTGTCGCGTGTTGGAACATCGATATAAACCAGACGTTTGCTGCGGTCTGTAAAGATTTGTGCACGACGTTTCAAACGTTTTGATAATTCTGATGCCAGTTTCCCTGTTTCGTGTGCGTGATTGTCATTGTGTTTAGGACGATTTAGTTTTTCATGAAATGTGACATTAATGCCGATATCACGTGCCATTTTTTCAACAGCGTCAGTATTACCTTCGTCAATAAAATTTGTCATTGTGGTAATTTCGCCCGCCAATGTGCGCGCCAGTGTGTCATGTACACGCGACCAGTGGTTGCCAAAAAATGCATTCGCAATAATTGCCAATGCAACAACCAGTGGTATTAAAATCATTAAAATCGTACGCCATAAAAAACTGCGTGGTGTTAATCTCATTTTGTGTCACCATTTTTTGTTGTTGGAGCGTTTGTTAGGTCGATTAATTTATAGCCCTGGCCCCGGATTGTTATTATGTCTAGATTAGATAATACAACATTTAATTTATTGCGCAAGCGTTTTGCAACCATTGGTGCCGCTGGCACAATATTTCCAACTGGATGTGTCATGTTTTGTAATAATTTCTTTTCTTCGCCAGATAATTGTAGTATCTGGGGAGTAATCTCGTTGCCTGATATAATAAAGAAATCATTGTTCATGAACACCAAACCAGTTGGCATTTCATTGTGTGTTTTTTTTGTTGTCTTAATCATGTTGTTCAGACGCAGAATTAATTCGCGAATTTGAAATGGTTTGGCAAGATAATCGTTTGCACCATTTGTCAGACCGTCAATTGCATTTTCTGGACCAGTCATTGCGGTCAACATGATTGTTGGTGTTTGGTCGCCAGAGTGGCGCAATTGTTTCAGAAATGACAGTCCGTCCATGCCGGTCATCATTCTATCCAGCACTATTGCATCGACAGATATACGGTTTAATATTTCTGTTGCATTTTCTGCAGATTCAGCAGTCAGAACGTAAAAACCATCATTGCGCAATCCGCGTGCCAGCGTATTGCGCAATATGTCATCGTCATCAACAATTAAAATAGTTTTATTCATTTATTATTTATTAAATGGTTCAACAGCATATTCGCCAGGTTGTATTGTGCGCATAGCATTGTTCGCGCCCATCATGTCTTCTTCGTAAACCGCAGCACGGAACTGCATGCCACCAGTTGCAAATTCTGTTTTTAACAATGCGTATCCTGTGCCCCCGCCAGTTGTTGGACCTTGCATTCCCAATGAATAATAACCGCCAATGATTCCGTAATCAAGGTCAATATAATCAATGCTTAATATTAATGATACGCTGCTGATGCCGTCACTGGTCATATTGCATGCAAATTCGCGATTGGACAATAGCGCTTCGGAATTAACAGGTACAACAATATCCATAACAGTTGGTTCGCATACACGGTCTATGCCGTTAACCAGGAATTCATATGTCATGCCAACAGTTGCCTTGGACAGACCTGTTGATGTGCTGACCTGAGAAATTGTTGCCTTGGGGATTTTTACCATGGCGTTTGCGATGCCACTGCGTACAGGGAATGATATCCCAGATTGTAGACAGTCGCGCGAAAATGGGTCTGCTTCGCAAATATAAACGCGTGAATGCGCGTTCATTAAAAACATGTTTGTCAGACTGTTGAACAGAAATGAACGTGTTATGCGTTCGTTCAGGCGTGTGCAACCGAAATTACGGCATATTACCATTGGACGGTCCGCAAACATTACCCCAGGATGTTGGGCAGATTCATTAGCGCGGGCTGCTTCGATGTTTTGATCATAGTCCAGGCTGTCTGCGCGCATCATGAATTCTGATTCTGGAATAAAATTCGGGTCATCTGGGTATGCATAGTATGACTGAACCGGGGTCTGGGTATAGATTGTCTGAAAATCCTGGTTCATAATTTCTGTCGCAGAATAAGCAGAAAAACCGCAAAAAACAGTCAAAAATGCAATAAAAAATGGTTTTAACATGATAAAGCCTTTGGTTCTCTCATGCTGAATATTAGAACATTTTAGATATTTGTGTAAAGTGAAAATTTTTTATTGAAATTTGATTACGGTTTGTTCTAACGTTTATGAGGAATAAAAAAAGAAAGGTGGAATGCGATGGTTGATTTAATAATTACTGGGGAATCCGGTAAGTTGCATGCAGTTTATCATAAGTCTGCGGTTGAGGCGGCGCCATTGGCGGTAGTTTTGTCTGGGAACCCACGTCAGAAATATCATATGAATGATCGTGTGTCTTATGCAATGTTTCGCGCGTTTATGGATATTGGTTTTTCAGTAGTGCGATTTAATTATCGTGGTGTTGGTGATTCCGATGGGGTTATTGGAACGACTGCTGAAAATATGTTGGATATCGCAACAGTAATTGATTGGATTCAAAACCATAATGAAGATAGTGATAAAATATGGTTGGCGGGACATCAATTAGGTGCATGGTACGTGTTGCAGGCAATGATGCGCCGACCAGAGGTGTCGGGTTTTGCATTAGTGTCGCCTGATTCTTCTGTTTCTGATTTCGCATTTTTATCCCCACGCCCAAACCGTGGTTTGTTATTGCAGGGCGCAATGGAAGGAGATGATGCGCGTGTGTTTGGTTCTCATTTAACACAGATTCTGAAAAAGCAAGCACAGATTGATTTAGAAACAATTCGTGTCCGTGGTGCAGATGCAATGTATAGTCAACCCGCAGATTTGCGCCAAATGTATAATGATTTAAAGGCCTATGTCGGGCGAGAAAACGCAGAAGATAAGTTGTTGTAAATTATGCAAAATAAAGAACGTTTTTTAGATGCAAATATACCTGATGATATGTCGGCGACAATTCGCCCGAGATCACTGGGGGATTTTATAGGACATGAAGGCCTGAAACAAAATTTGTCTGTGTTTATTTCTGGCGCACGCAATCGCAACGAAGCAATGGATCATGTTTTGCTGTATGGTCCCCCAGGGTTGGGCAAAACAACGTTGGCGCATATTGTGGCAAATGAATTAGGGACTAATTTTCGGGCACCAGCTGCACCAATGCTGACAAAACAAGGGGATTTAGCTGCGATTTTAACAGCGTTGGAACCAATGGATGTTTTGTTTATAGATGAAATTCATCGTTTGCCAACGGCAATAGAAGAAGTTTTGTATTCAGCAATGGAAGATTTTAAGTTAGATATCATGTTAGGCGAAGGCCCCAGTGCAAAAAGTGTGCGTATCGACCTGCCCCCGTTTACGTTGGTTGGGGCGACAACACGTACGGGATTGCTGTCAAATCCGTTGCGCGACAGATTTGGAATTGATTTGCGCCTGACGTTTTATTCGCCAGAAGATTTGGGCCGTATTATTCAACGCAGTGCAAATATTTTGGGTACGCCAATTGATGCAGATGGCGCATTGATGTTGGCGCGTTCCGCACGTGGAACACCACGTATCGCGAACCGTTTGTTAAAACGTGCACGAGATTTTGCATCGGCACTGGGGAAAAATCAAATCTCTGCGGACATTATAAAAACCACCCTGTTTCAATTACATATTGATAATTGTGGGTTGGATGAAATTGACCGTGAGTATATGAATATGATTATCAAATTCTATGCAGGTGGGCCAGTTGGAATTGAAAATTTGGCGGCGGCATTGTCTGAACCAAGTGACACAATAGAAGATGTGATTGAACCGTACTTGATGCAATTAGGATTTGTTCAACGTACACCGCGTGGACGTGTAATAACTGATGCGGGATACCGTCATCTGGGACTGGAAAAGTGATTAGAAATGTCTAAAATTCATACTTTCCCGTTTACAATTGCTTATGCAGATACCGATGCCGAAGGTATTGTTTATCATGCCCGATATCTAGAAATTGCAGAACGCGCACGAATGAATTGGTTGCAAGGTAAATTAAGTGTGGGGGATGATGTTGGGTTTGTGGTTCGTGAACTAAATATCAAGTATGTTCAACCGCTTTGTGTTGCAGATGAGTTTGTTGTAGAAACACAGATGGTAGATATAGGAGCCGCGGTTGTGCGAATTGAACAAAAGTTTGTAAAAGATACATCTGTTTGTGCTATAATAAACTTAAAGGTTGCGTATTTGGGGGCTGATATGCGTCCAAAACGAATACCAAAAGAATTTATTTCGGGTTTAATATAAAAATAAAAAGGGGTAAGAGATGGAAAGTAATTTCTCGTTGTTAAGTTTGTTTACTGGTGATTGGATGACTGTTTTGGTGTCGATTGTATTGGTTGCGTTTAGTGTTATGTCATGGACGGTCATTGTTGAAAAGTTTCGTTTGTGGCACGCGCAAAAAAGAACACCAATAAAAATGAAACCAGAAGGTAATGTTGATGTTTTTATCCGTCCATTTGATAAAAATTTATGGTTCTTGTCTATGGTTGCTTATATTTCTCCGTTTATTGGTTTGTTTGGTACAGTTTGGGGAGTTATGGATTCCTTTGCGGCAATTGGGGTTAATCAATCGGTCAGTATTGGCGTTATTGCCCCAGGATTAGCAGTTGCCTTAGGTACAACAGCATTGGGGCTGATTGCAGCAATCCCAGCGGCGATTGCACATCAATATTTTACCAGAAAATCAGATGATTTATATGAACGTTTGGAATGTGCGTGCAAAGAAATCAAATGTCAGAAATAATAGGTGGAATTTATGTCCAGACTGAGACGAAGAAATACAGATGCATCAATTCAATTAACGCCGATGATTGACGTTATGACGGTGTTGTTGGCGGTGTTTATGGTGACAACACCATTGATGACGACGGGAATTGATTTGGAATTGCCACGTGCAGGCACGTCTGCGATTACAGGAAATGATCATGCAATTCAAATCAGCGTAGATGCGAATGGTAGATATTATCTTGCCAAAGAGAATTTTACACGTGATGAGGTCGTAAAGCGTGCTATTGCGATGCGTGGGGAAAACCCAAATTTGGTTATTATGATAAATGGTGATACACATGCGGATTATGGTGCTGTGATGTCGATGATGGGAAAACTGAAAGACGTTGGTTTTCAGAAAGTTGGATTGCGCACACAACCGGAATAAGATATGGCGAAATTTAACCTGTTTTCATCAGAAAATTTTCTAATTTCCCTGGGCGGACATTTGGTTTTTGTGGCAATTATGCTGTCGGCCAGTGTATTTGTTATAAATCGTGCAAAGATGGTTGCGCCCGATCGTGTTCAAATAATGGAAATTGATTTAAATGATGTTGTTGTGTCTGGTGAAGAAACAAAATTATATAATGTCGGTAATCAGGAAAAATCAAAGCCAGAGGCAGAAAAAATTATCCCTGTTGACAAATCTGAGAAAGAAGACAAGTCGGCTGATGCAGAACCAGAAGAAATAGAACAACCGACATTGGTAGATGAGCCTAAGCCAGAGCCAAAAGTAGACTTTGAAAAGAAAAAAGAAGAATCAAAACCAGTCGAGCCTGCCCCTGCCCCGAAAAAACGCAAGGTTGTTCGTGTGAACCGCGAGGTTTTGTCTTTGGACAGAACGTTGACCGTGTCAGTAGTGGATGCATTGCGCGTCGCAATGACGCGTTGTTGGGTTGTTGATTCTGCACGACCAGATATTGCAGATATTCGCGCGGTGGCACATTTGGCGATGCGTAAAAATGGGACTGTGCGTGATGTATGGTTTGAATCCCAGGCGCGCGCAGATACGGATGCGGCATTCGCGTATGTTATACAAACTATCCGTGATGCAATAAATCGTTGCCAGCCATTTCGGATGTTGCCAGAAAAAGAATTCTCAAAATGGGAAAAGATTCAGTTAACTTTTTATCCAACACAGGGCAAGGTTATGTAAATTATTTACCTTTTGTCATTTAGTTTGATGGTAATAATTTATGTATATACAATTTTGGTTTAAAATTTTACTGTGTAATTTGTTCTTGTCGTTGAATAATTTTAATAAATTAGCAATTTTTATTCGATAAAACCTGGAAAATCAACAAGTAATTTGGGTTAAGTTTGACGAAAATGCACAATGTTAAATTGCATATGTTTTTTGTCTAGGAAAACCTTTGTCATATTTGTATATACATCGTTTTTTTTGTGTGTTTATGGTGCTTTTTTTGCTTGCTTAAAACACTGTTTTTTTTCTAGTATTTGTATTAATGAGAGGGTAAGTACATGAACTGTAAGCACTTTATATCCAGAATTTGGGCGTTTTTTGCGTCTTTGTTGCTGTTGGTTGTTATGACAACCGAATCGTTGGCGACGATATATAAGCCGGGCGATTCTTTTGCTATGAACCATACAGATGATCTGACAATGGTTGCTGTTTATGAGACCGTTGAGCTGACGTGCGAAGCAGGAAAACAGCTTTCAGATGATGGAACAGAGTGTGTAAAGTGTAAGGCGGGGTATGTATGTGCTGGCGGATCTGAGTTACCAAAATTATGCCCGGCGGGTTCATATTGTGAAGCGGGTTCCAGCGAACCAACCGCATGCCCCGATGGATACACCAGTACTGAAGGTGCCCGTTATAGTAGTTTTTGTTTTATATCATGCCAACCAGGCACTGCGGTGTTCAAAATTGGTGAAACATGCACAACGCCAGATGGTCCATGGTTTACGAATGCCACTGAAAAAGTTTATCATGGTTCAATATCAACTATTAATTACTGTATGGACGGGGCGTACATTTACAACAACATACATGAAGTTTCGGCATGTGCTTATGATGTTCCTGCGGGGTATCAGTATGTTGATAGAGGCGAAGGTTTGCCGGTTAAATACATTCGTATAACAAATAGAGCAACAGCAGACAATCCGACTAACTTTCTTCTTATAGAACCTTTTATTGCATATGAAACGGGAACCCTCACAAATGTTGCGCTTGCTTCAATGGGGGCGAGGATGGAAACCGTTATGCCTGATGGAAGCATAGACAGGACTATATCTCACCTTCTTGAGGATGGTGATACTACTCGGCCGATTTACCCTGGAAAATATACGACGATTATATTGGATTCAGAATATGACATTTATACACTTGAATTTAATCATATCCCGCTAAATAGCCTCGCGGCAATACCTATTTCGATAGAGGTATCAACAGATGGTACAAATTGGACCATGGTATTTAACCAAGAATCTAATCCTGGCAGCGATAGCGGCTATAAACGCATACCTCTGACCGGGAAACCAGAACCATGTTCAGCAGGTACGTACAGTTTGGGCAGGACTCTTTACCCTATTCGCTACAATGAATACTTGTGCCAACCAGTTGCAGGTGGATATTATTCAACCGGTGGCGGAACATCTGCAACAGGGACATGTCTGGACGGTTATGAATGCGGCACGGTAAGTTTGGGTTTGTACAGCACTTGTGGTGCAACCAGCGCTGGCAATGGTGATTTGGCGGCAAAAGACTATATAGAATGTGTAGATGGGTGTGAATGCGGTCGTGTTGCTGCGGGTTACTATTCAACAGGTGGCGGAACATCTGCAACAGGAACATGTTTAAGTGAATATGAGTGTGGCACAATGACAGCGGGATATTATTCACGTGGTGGTGCAGGCAAACCGGATGCTGATCGCTATTTCTGTTGGGGTTTTGACAAGTATTCTGATGGCGTAAACGGCTGTGGTTTGGTTGCTGCTGGATATTATTCAACCGGTGGTGCTACATCAAAAACACCAAATGCGAATGGCGATGGATGCGTTGGTGAAGAAAGCGTATGTGGCAAGGTTGATGCAGGATACTATTCAACAGGTGGCGGAACATCAAAAACACCAACTAAAAATGGTGCTGGATGTGTTGGGGGCTACAACACCTGTGGTCTGATTGAAGCTGGATATTTTGGTAATATGGGGGCTGCGTCGGTCCGTGGTGATGGATTGTGTGCAAGCGGTCACTATTGCCCAGCGGGTTCAACATCTGATAAACAAGAGTTGTGTCCGGCCGGTTATCCATACAGTGACGTTGGAGCCGCGGTTGATAGCGATTGCTATCTGAAATGCGAACCATATGATGTAGAATATGGAACAGCAATACCGATGTCAGACAAAGAATATTATCCGTCACAGTGTAAATTCTATGGAATTTCAAAGACTGGTAATCCGTGTGATATTGTTGACGGCACATGCATAGAAACGTCTTGTAACTATAACTTTGAATTAGTTGAAGGTGTTTGTGAACCGTGTGCAAGAGATAATGCGTTGTCTTATAAGCAAGGGGCAGGAAACTGTATCGTTGAATCTTGTGTAAGTGGTTATCATCCAAATGGTCAATCGTGCGAGATTAATGTAGTTGAATGTTCTGTTCCAAATGCAATTTCTGCAGAACGTGTATGGGATGCTTCAAAACAGGCGTTTGGTGAATGTGTAATTACAGAATGCGACGAAGGGTATCATCTGGGGGCAAATATATGTCAGTTAGATGAACAAGTATGTGAATTAGAACATGGCATTGGTCGTCGCGAATGGAATCACAAGACAAACGCGTGGGGCGAATGTGTCGCAACCAAGTGTGATCCAGGCTATACAAATGATAGCGGACAGACAAATGAGTTGTGGAAACAGTGTGGTCGATGCAACAATATGTACAGTGCAGGTGGTGAATTAGCGGCCAGCAGCTATGTAGAAGGTTGTGAAATTGCTGCGTGTATGTATGAAGGCGAGTTATATACACTGGAAAATAACGAATGTGTTCTGATTTGTGATACCTATTCAGATGAAACGGGGTCACGTAAATGGAATGCATCGCGCAAGAAGTGTGAACGCACATGCAGTCAGGGGTATATGTCCTGGTAAGAAAAATCCCCCAGAAATGGGGGATTTAGTGATAATATAAAAAAATCCCGCAAATGCGGGTTTCGTTTTTTATAGTTATTTTGCGCCCTGGGTTTTTGCAGATGTTAGTGCATGGCGTAAAGCCTGTTCTGCTATCTGGCGAATTTTTGGTGCAAATGTTCGCATGTTCATTGTATCAGCAACCGTGTTTCCGAACAGGCGCGCAATATATTCAATCTGTGTTGGCGCGACAATAAAAACATCACTGGTTATATCTTTTGGGTTAAGTGTATGAATTGGTCCTTGCATGATTATAATCCCCCCTGCTTTACGTGTATTTTATCAGATTTTTTTCATTTTGCACTTGTTAAATTAAATTAATGTTATTATATCATAAAATGATTGACCGTTATGGGGAAAATTGCTATATATTGCGTGATAAAATAAGGAAGAAAAATGATTAAAAATGTAATTGGTAAAATATTAGGGTCTGCAAATGACAGATTAGTTAAAAGTTATGATAAAACGGTGTCTTTAATCAATGACTTAGAACCAAAGTATCACGCGATGAGCGATGACGAGTTGCGTGCACAAACTGTGGCGTTGCGTGAACGTCTGGCAGCGGGGGCGCGCGAAAAAGATATTCTGCCGGATGCATTTGCATTGGTGCGAGAAGCATCGGTTCGTACAATTGGCCTGCGTCATTTTAATGTTCAAATGATTGGTGGTATGGTTTTGACCAATGGACAGATTGCAGAAATGAAAACCGGTGAAGGTAAAACATTGGTCGCAACATTGGCTATGTTCTTAAAGGCTCTGCACGGCAAGGGTGCACACTTGATTACCGTGAACGATTATTTGGCATCGCGTGATGCAAATTGGATGGGCGAAATCTATCGTTTCCTGGGGTTAAGTGTCGGGATTGTTCAACATGATATGACAGATGAAGAAAGACGTGCCGCTTATGCATGTGATATTACATATGTTACGAACTCTGAATTGGGCTTTGATTATCTGCGTGATAATATGAAATTTACCAAAGCACAACAGGTTTTGCGTCCGTTCTTTTATGCGATAGTTGACGAAGTGGACAGTATCTTGATTGACGAGGCACGTACCCCGTTAATTATTTCGGGGCCAGCAGAAGATACCAGTGAATTGTATGCCAAGGTTGATGCAGTCGTTTCGCAATTTACAGAAAGCGATTTTAAGAAAGATGAAAAAGATCGTCATGTTACATTGACCGAATCCGGTGTGGACACAGCAACACGTTTATTGAAAGATGCAGGATTGTTGATTGGTGATAATTTGTATGCGTCCGAAAATGCAGCATTGGTTATGCATATTCAGCAGGCACTGCTGGCGCATCATTTGTATCAATTGAATGTTAACTATGTTGTGCGCGGTGGAGAAATCTTAATCGTTGATGAATTTACAGGACGTGTTATGACAGGACGGCGTTTTGGCAAAGGATTGCATCAGGCAATTGAAGCCAAAGAACACGTTGAAGTTCAGCCAGAAAATCAGACAGTTTCTAGTATTTCATATCAGAATTTGTTCAGATTGTACCCTACTTTGTCCGGTATGACGGGTACTGCGATGACCGAAGCAGCAGAATTTGAGGAAATTTATAATTTGCGTGTGGTTTCAATTCCAACAAACCGTCCAGTTTCACGTGTTGATCATCATGATGAAATCTATCGCAATAAAGAAGAAAAATATGATGCGATTTTGAAACAAATTTCAGATTGCGTTGCCCGTAAACAACCTGTTTTGGTTGGTACTGTATCAATTGAAAAATCAGAAGAATTGGCGGATATAGTGCGTAAAAAATTAGGGATAAATCCTGCTGTTTTGAATGCAAAACATCATCAGTCCGAAGCAAAAATTGTTGCACAGGCCGGTGCACCAGGTGCAGTTACAATCGCAACCAATATGGCAGGACGTGGTACTGATATTAAATTAGGTGGTAATGCAGAAGAATTGATCGCAGAGTTAGACCCCGAAATGCCAAACTATGAAGAAAAAAAGAAAGAAATCTATGAAAAGATTGAGGCAAATAAGAAATTAGTATTGGATGTTGGTGGGTTATATGTTATTGGTACAGAGCGTCATGAATCACGTCGTATTGATAATCAGTTGCGCGGTCGTTCGGGACGTCAGGGTGATCCAGGTGATTCAAAGTTCTTTTTGTCGTTGGATGATGATTTGATGCGTATTTTTGGCGCAGCGCGTTTGCAGGGGATGTTAACCACTTTGGGATTGAAACCAGGCGAAGCGATTACTCATCCATGGATAACCAAGGCTTTGGAAAAAGCACAAAAACGTGTAGAGGCACGCTATTTTGAGGCACGTAAAGAATTGCTGAAATATGACGACGTAGCAAATGAACAACGTTGTGTTATCTATAAACAACGTGATGAATTGATGACATCAGATGATTTATCTGATTTGGCGGTCGAAATGATTGGGGATGTTGTTGAAGTGATTTGCGAAAATAATATTCCAGAAAAATCAATGCCAGCAGATTGGAATATAGAAGGCATTCGTAATTCTATGTTGCGTGTATTTGCATTGGATATTACAGACGTTGATCGCTGGAAAACAGACGAAAATATTACAGAACGCAAGGCGTTTGAAGTGCTGCAAAGATTGGGTCTGTATCGTTTCGAACAGCAAAAACAAAAATATGGGGCGGATTTGATGCACTTAGCCACACGTCAGATGATGTTGGGGGCGCTGGATGCGGTATGGAAGAAACATTTACAACAAATGGATTACCTGCAAAGTGCAATCGGGTTACGTGGTTATGCCCAGAAAAACCCATTGTATGAATATAAACGTGAAGCATTAGATTTGTTTAAGGGGACGGTTACTAATTTTAAGATATTTTCTATATCTTCGATTTGTCGTATGGAACTGACACGTGAACAGGTAGATGCAACCGAGGCGGAACGTCAAAAGCATGACCAAGAACTGAATCAGGATGCGATGAATTCACGTCGTAATGCGCCCTGTCCGTGTGGTTCTGGACAAAAGTTCAAACATTGCTGTGGTAAATTGCACTAAAATGAATTAGTGCAGTTTACTGCGATTTTATCAGTTTTATTTGCTGGGTGATTAAAGGTTAAAGGAAAGGGGTTATGCAGCAATTTATTCATCTTAGAACACATTCACGTTTCTCGGTTGGGGCAAGCACTTTGACAGTTAAGGCAATTCCAGGATTGTGTCAGGCACTGGGGATGAGCGCATGCGCATTAACCGATACGAATTTAATGTCGGGATGTGCCGAGTTCTCGGATATTATGCCGAAAAATAAATTGCAACCTATTATCGGTGTCGAAATAACGCTGAATCATCATAACGCAGACCCAAAAATTCTGCGGGCAGATGCATTATCAAAAATTGTTCTGTTGGCACAAAATCATGCTGGGTATTTAAATCTGTGTGAGTTGAACCGTGTTATGTATATGCGCACAGAAAATCATCATCTGGGGCCATTTATTTCCTTTGAAGAATTGGCCACTCACAGCGATGGAATAATTTGTTTGTCGGGGGCACACCTGGGGCCGATTGGTATGGCGATTTTAAATACCCAGGATGACCAGGCGTATGTTTATGCCAAGCGTTTTTTGGATATTTTTGGCGACAGATTTTATATCGAAATTCAGCGACACGGTTTGGAAAATGAAATAAAAACAGAGCCAGGATTCCTGAAAATTGCCCAAGAATTAAATATACCAATTGTTGCGACAAATGATGTGTGCTTTGCGTCGGATAAAGACTATGAACCAGCCGATGCGTTAAGTTGTGTTTTAGGACAGACAAAGGTTATTGACCCAGAACGCGCACGCAAATCTTCGGAACAGTATTTTAAATCTTATGATGAAATGTCTGAAATCTTCTCAGACTTGCCAGAAGCGATAGAAAATACTGTTGTTATTGCACAACGTTGTGGTTTTATGGTTAATGTGCATGAAAAGCCACTGTTGCCACGATTTGGTGATGACCTGGAGACAGAATGTCAGATGTTGCGCGATAATACAATGAATGGGTTAAAGCGCCGATTGGAACAACATAATATTACAGACACCGCACCATACTATGAACAGGCAGAATTTGAATTGGGTGTTATTATTGGTATGGGATTCCCGGGATATTTCTTGATTGTTGCGGACTATATCGATTGGTGCAGAAACAACGATGTGTTGACAGGTCCAGGGCGCGGTTCAGGTGCGGGGTCTATTGTAGCGTGGGCGTTGGGAATTACAAATGTTGATCCGCTGAAATATGGATTGCTGTTTGAACGTTTCTTGAATCCAGATCGTATTTCTATGCCGGACTTTGACGTTGATTTTGAACCAACAGGAATTGAGCGCGTATTGGCGTATGTGTGTGATAAATATGGGCATGATTCTGTATGTCGTATTATCACATTCGGTTCATTACAGGCGCGTGGCGCAATTCGTGATATTGGGCGTGTGTATGGTATGCCCTATTCTAAATCAGATAGATTGTCAAAATTAATTCCGCAAGACGCAAAAACATTGAAAGAAGCGGTTGGAATGTCCCCAGAAATTCAAGATATTTTGAATAACGATGAAGATTTAAACAAAGTTGTTATGGTTGCCGAGGATTTAGAAGGTTCGTTACGAAATCTGGGACAGCATGCATGCGGTGTTGTTATTGGTGACAGACCAACAACAAAAATTGCCCCGGTTTATCGCGATCCAGCCAACCCGTTGCCATCGTGTCAGTTTGACGGAAAATATTTGGAAAAGTCGGGATTAATTAAGTTTGACTTCTTGGGGTTGGAGACATTGGTTGTGTTGAAATACGCAACGCGTCTGATTCAGCAAACACGTGGTGTTAATATTGATTTGGATCAAATACCAACCGATGATCCAAAGACTATGAAATTATGGCAACAAGGATTGACCGAAGGTATATTCCAATTTGATGCCCCTTTTGTTCAGCAGACGTTGCGTAAGATGCACCCAACAAACTTTTTAGAAATATCGGCGTTGAATGCATTGAATAGACCAGGACCAATTGCGTTTATTCCACAATTTATTGCCCGTATGCATGGGGAAGAAAAAATTGAATATGTGCACCCGCGCGCAGAACCAATATTAAAAGAATCATACGGAATTATCGTTTATCAGGAACAGGTTATGCAGTTGACGCGTGTTCTGGCCGGGTTTACACGTGGACAATCAGACAATGTGCGCAAGGCAATGGGTAAAAAAATCATTGCCATGTTGGATGAATTAGAAGGTAAATTCTATGAAGGTTGCGAAAAGGAAGGAACACTGGATCGCGCCACAGCCAAAGATTTGTGGGAGAAGTTCAAGGATTTCGCTAAGTATGCATTTAATAAATCCCACGCCATTGCGTATTCTATTGTTGCAAATCAGTGTGCATATTTAAAAGCAAACTATACACCAGAATTCTTGGCCGCATCTATGTCCAGTAATTTAAATGATACTGACCAGTTAGCGATATTTGTTGACGACGCCAAGACGAATTTCGGTATTCAAATTGTTGCGCCAGATATTAATCAAAGTGAATCACTGTTTACAGTTCGTGATGGCAAAATTATCTATGGATTGGCGGCATTAAAGGGCGTTGGGACGGTTGCTACGGACGCGATTGTTGCAGAACGCAATGCAAATGGTAAATTTAAAAATCTGACCGATTTTGCCAAACGGTGTGCGCCGATTATGAATAAACGAATACTGGAAGCTTTTGCTAAGACGGGCGTCTTGGATTCATTGGAGCCAAATCGTGCATTGATTTATCTGAATGCTGATGCGATTTTGTCGTATGCAACAAAGTCAAAAGATGGTGCAAATATGCTGTCACTGTTTGCAAATACGGTTGAAGATGATGTTGAAGAAGACAGATTAGGTAAAAATCTGCCAAAAACCGACCCGTGGACCTTTGGACAAAAACTGGAACATGAATTATCGGCGTTGGGATTCTATATTTCAGCCCATCCATTAGACCAATATAAACATTTGATTGCGCGTGCTAATTTGGCGACCAGTGCAACACTGGAAAAACTAGGCGATAGAAAACCGGTTCAGATTGCTGCAAACGTAAACAGTTTTGGGCGTCGCCGTACCAAGACAGGCAAGGAAATGATCACCATTAACGCATCAGACAGTCATGGAAATATTGACGCGGTCGCATTTGGTGATGCATCAATTGAATTTGCCCAGATTTTGCAGAATGAAAATGCGGTTATTATATCTGGGAAAACATCCAATCGTGATGACAGAGTCTCTATATTTGTAGACTCGATTACCCCATTGACCGAATGGGTGGCAAAAATTGCCAAGAAATTAACATTAGACATTCGTGATGGCGCTATCTTACAGGATGTAAAAAAAGCTTTAATCACCCTGCCGCGTGGTTATACACGTGTAGAATTGGTTCTGCATGGGGCTGATAAAACAGCAACTGTGGCGTTGCCGGGTGGTGTTGAGTTGGGGGCAACGACAGTTGCAGATTTAACTGCGTTAGGATTAAAGGTAGAGGTCGAATAAAATGAAGCATATTCCGGTTTTATTAGAAGCGGTTTTAAATGCCTTGGGGGATATAAAAGGAAAGAAAATTGTGGATTGCACATTTGGCGCAGGCGGTTATTCACAGGCATTTTTAGAGCGTGGTGCAAATGTTATTGCGTTTGACCGCGACCCGAATGTTGTCACTGACGCAGAAAAATTGGGGGTTGAATACCAGGGACGCTTTACATTTATTCCGCGTCCATTTTCATGTATTACGGAATTAGATGCCCCTGTTGATGCAATTGTGTTTGATTTGGGAATTTCTTCAATGCAGATTGATGTGGCAGAGCGTGGATTCTCGTTTCGTATGGATGCCCCATTGGATATGCGTATGGAATCAGATGGCGAAACCGCAGCAGAATTAATTGAGCGGATTTCTGTTGCGGATTTGGCCCAAACATTACGCGATTATGGCGATGTGAAAAAAGCAAATATATTGGCGCGGGCGATTAAGGATACGCAACCCAAGACGACATTTGCCCTGCGTGACTTAATTCATAACCCAAAAGACGTTGCACCAGTTTTCCAGGCGTTGCGTATTGCGGTTAATGATGAAATGGGCGAAGTTGAACGTGCGTTGTCGGCAGTGCCAGAGTTGTTAGCCGCAGGCGGAAAGTGTATATGTGTAACATTTCATTCACTGGAAGACAGAATCGTAAAAAATACTTTCCGTAAATGGACGACGCCACCAGGTGACCCACGTATGCCAGTTGTGTTAAACGCACCTTTTTTGGCAATAAAGTCGGTGGTTCCAAACGCAAGGGAGTTAGAGAATAATCCAAGGGCGCGTTCTGCACATATGCGTGGTGTTGAAAAATCGGTTGACCATCACGCAGGATTTTTTGTAGTATAAAAAATACAAAAAGGTCGTGCTATGAAGCAAGTTGAAGATTTAGCGGCAGCATTGGTAAATTTAAACGCAATAGAGAAATGTTCAAGCGAGAAAGATTCAGCACTGGTGATTATGGTGCACGAGATAAGGGAATCTTTGATAAAAAAATCTGATACTGATGTAAAGGAATTGGCAAGATTGGTAGAGATTTTAGAAAATAGTATGGATAAAGATGCAAGATAATGTATTTTGCTGTTGATTTAAGACAGCAAAAAATGTTAAAATAGAAAAAAGAGAGAATTAACGTGAAGAATACTTTTTCACATTTTTTTGGGTTTTCTGCGTTTTTGAGCGCTGTTTTGGGCTGTGGTTTTGCTGTGGCAGACCAGGCACCAAATCCACGCAGTACAGTGGTTTTTAATGCGACATCTGGTCGCAGCGATAGTAATGTTGTAAAACGTGGGTCGGATTCGAATGCCAATGTTGTGTCCAAAGCAGCGCGCAGCACTGTTCGTCGACCAACCGCGGTTGTTTCTCGTAACGCGACAAATGCTGGCCAAAAGAAGACTGCACGTAATGCCCAAAATGTGCGTACAGCAACCCCTGCGATTATTCGTAACGCAACTGTTTCGCGCAGTGCGAAATCTGCAAATGTTTCACGCGCGGCAACAATGTCGCCAGATTCTGCAAGGGCAAGAAACGCTGTGAATGCAGTTAATGGATTGGCTCGCGCAGCATCAAAGGCGCGTGCAACGGCGGTGTTTTCAGATATTTCAAAGATTGGTGGTGGATATGCTGCGTGTCGGGATTCATATGCAACATGTATGGATCAGTTCTGCGCAAATGCAAATGATACATATCGTCGTTGTTACTGCAGTTCTAGATTTACAGATTTTCGTGACATGGAAAATGCAATGGATCAGGCAAAGGTTCTGTTGCAACGTTTTGAGGATAATAATTTGAATGCTGTTGATAAAACAGCAGATGAAGTAAAAGCGATGTATTCTGCAACGGTTGGTGAAGCTGCAATAAAAAACGATACCAGTGCTGCACAAAATATCTTGAACGAAATTGGTGATTTGTTGTCTGGTAAAAAGAAGGCTCAACCACAGAACAATAACAGTTCAACATCCTTGGGGACTATATCTTTGGATTTTTCAACAGATATGGGCGACATTTGGGGCGGTGACAATGTGTTTAGTGACAGTGGTACATCGATGTTTGATACATCTTCTGTGGTTGATATGACTACACTGGAAGGTCAGCAGCTGTATAATGCATCGAACAAACAATGTGCCCAGGTTATACAGTCAAACTGTGAAAGCAGCGCTGTTTTAAATATGGCAACCAGTGCATACAATATTATGATTTCACAGGATTGTAATATGTATGAAAAGAACCTGAACAAAAAACGCGAGCAAGTATTACAGACAGTGCGTCAGGCAGAGAAGATTTTGCGTGATGCGCGTTTGGAAGAATTTCGTGCACACAATTCACGTGATGTAAACGAATGTATTTCCAAGGTTCAAACAGCAATCACCGCTGAAACAGCGTGCGGTGCAAATTATAAACGTTGTTTGGATTATAGCGGTGTATATATAAACCAATCAACCGGCGAACCTATTTATACACAACGTTTGTTCCAGTTGGCAGACATAATAAAATTGTCAGGCGCAGGTAATGGTGGCAGTGATGTTTTGGGGCAAAATAAAGAATTTGATAAATTCTTGGATAAATATAGAAATCGCGCAGAGGCGGCGCTTGATTCTTGTCGTACAATTGCAGACACGGTTTGGACCGAGTTTAAGCGTATGGCGTTGATTGAAATTGCCCAGGCTCAGGACGCCAAGATTGAAGAAGTCAAAATGTCGTGCGTAAAAACAATGGCTGACTGTTATGACACACAATCAAATTCATTGAAGAGTTTTGATAATACAACAGCAAAAACAGCAGGTGCAATTTCTGCCTATGCTGCAAAATCTATGTGTGAAGAAAAGGTTATTGCGTGCGCGTCATTGTATGGCAATACAGGCGAATGTGTATTTGACGAAAATGGAAAATTAACAGCGGGGAATGCGTCTGATGGTTCAAACCGTTGCGGTTTGACGGCATTATTGGCCTTCGTTGATACAGTAGATAATGTTCGTATTGCAGAAGGTTGTGATGAAGCGATTGATAGTCATTTGTCAGATTTGTGTGGTGCAACAGCTGATGACAGTAAAAAAGACGCAGAAGCATATCCGTGGAAATGTCGTTTGTTAACATATGACGATTTGGCGCTGAATCTTTATAAATTTGCTTTTAACAGCTGTAAAGACCCAAATTTGGATAAGGATACAGTAGTTGAGACAGTACAAAGCGGTTTGAATAATGCGAAAACAGCAGATGAAGCAAAGAATGTTATTGTTGGAGAAAACGCATTGCCATTGAATACGCTGACTAAGATAGATTCAGCAATAGAAGAAGTTAGACAACAGTTGGATTCAATGCTGGGAGAAAAATGTGGAGAACTTGAGGGTTATTGGGTGCCAAGGGGTAACGATTTCACAGGGAATTTCTTGACAGGATTTTATAATACAGTTTATGGTGTTGGTGGTTCTTCAGCTGATGCTAATACAACGTGGGGTAAATGCGTAGAAAATACAACACGCGTGTTGTGCGAATCATATAATTCAAATGTTATGGAAAGTGTTGTTGTTGATAATGCTGATGACAGTAATGAGAATAGCTCTTCGTCAGTGACCGCCAAGGCAGCTGTACAGCCTGTTGTAAAATATGCAACATATGATGTAGCCAAGGATGAATGCGTGTTTACACCAGAATGGTATCAACGTCAATGCAGCTTGTTAGGGGAAGAAGCAAAGTATGAAAATGGCGTATGTTATGTTAGTCAATAAAGCAAACTTGTTTAAATGACCCGCCAGTGGCGGGTTTTTGTTTGTATATGTTATAGCAGATAATTAATGCCCCGAAATGGGGCATTCGTGTTTTAAGCGGTTTTTTTTATCAATGTTTTCGCCATTGTTATAGATTCGGACGTGATTTCAGCACCACTGATTATACGCGCAATTTCATTTATGCGGTCGTCTGTTGTAATTTCGTGAACACTGGTCGTGGTGCGCCCGTCATTAACAGACTTTGATATCTTGAAATGCCGGTCAGCAAAACCTGCAACCTGGGCAGAATGTGTGATAACCAGTGCCTGGGACTGGGCAGCCAGTCGATTAAGGCGCGCGCCCACCGCAGATGCGGTTGCGCCACTGATTCCTGTGTCAATTTCATCAAATACGAATGTCAGAACGTCGTCTGACCCTGCCAGCACCACGCGCATCGCCAACATCAGGCGCGCCAATTCGCCACCAGATGCAGATTTGTGCAATGGCGCGAAGGGCGAACCAGGATTGGTCTTAATCATGAATGTTATATCGTCTGTGCCATTTATGGTCGCATCCGTTTCTGAAATATCAATCATAAAGTCTGCACCGCCTAATTTTAAATCAGGTAATTCTGCCAACAGGCGTGTGCGCAACGCGTCAGCGGCAGCAACGCGCGCATCATGTAATTTGTGGGCAGCAGCATCAAAATCCAATCGATATTGATTAACCAACGCACTTAATTTCTGTAATTCTGCGTCGGAATTATCAATTGTTTCCAGTTGCGTGGACATTTTATCCAATAATGCAGGCAAATCATCCGGCATAACACGATGTTTGCGCGCAGCCGCGCGAATTGCAAACAAGCGTTCTTCGATTGAATCCATATCGTCCATATCCGCGCCGTCCGATGTCAGTGATGCAGATATTTCTGCAACCGTTTCTGCAACCTGATATAATTTATCAATTTGTTCAGAATACGGATTTTCTTCGCCACGAATGCGCTGCAATATATGTGCAACCGCAAACAGCATAGAATCAATTGAATTGCCACGAGGCGACATAGCCTGTTGCGCTTCGGACAGAATCGCCGCATTCTTTTCCATATTCATCAGATTTGCACGACGTGCGGCCAAATCTTCTTCTTCGCCGGGCTGAACCTTTAATGCGCGTAATTCAGCAACATTGTGTTCCAAAAATTCACGTTCAGATTCACTGCGCGCCAACATTTCTTGTAATTCAATTAATCTGTGCCGCGTATTATTGTATAATGAATATTTTTCACGGACGTTTGATACAAAATCATCAAACCCAGCAATATTATTTTTCGCAAACAAATCCAGTGTTGGGCGATGTGTCGTTTGATCCAGCAATGTATGATTTGCAAACTGGCCATGAATTTCAACCAATGCATCACCAACCTGTTTCAATAATTTTATAGACACAGGTGTATCGTTTATCCATGCACGACTTTTGCCGTCCAATGACAACGTGCGGCGCAGTATTAATCCATTGTTTGTGTCGATATCATTTTCTACAAAAATGTCGTGCAGAACACTTGGGACACAATCGAATTCTGCAATGACAGACGCACTGTCACAGCCATGACGAATTAGTCCTGTGTCAGAACGAGCCCCCAGTGCCAAGGATAACGAGTCCATCAATATACTTTTTCCTGCACCAGTTTCCCCAGTCAGGATATTCAGCCCCGCACCGAATTCTAGATTCAGTTTTTCAATTAATACGATATTTGATATACTTAAACCAATTAACATGTCAGGATTATAGTGGTTTTTCCGGTATTTTTTCCAGTAAAAAATTATGCGTCCATAAAATATATCCTGTTATCTTGTAGTCTGGATAAATTGCATGCATCAGCTGAATATATTCGCGAATTTGCGCGATATATGACGGGCGAAACGTGTCTGGATTCAAATCTGTTTTATAATCTAGTATAGATACGGTTTTCGCATCTTTGTTTATAAGCGTGCGGTCAATTCGACGGCTGATAAAGCGACCGTTTATTGTGCCTGCAATAGGAACCTCGGTCTTGGAATCTTGGCAGAAAAATCTGGCAACATCTGGGTTTTGCCCTATTCTTTTAATCAAATCTGCATCACCGTGTGATACGGCAACATCCAGAACAATATTTTGCAGGCGGGTGTGCATACGACGGCCAGTGTCGGTTGCGTATGTTTTAGAATCGCGCGCAGATAAAATATCATGTAATGTCGTCATTTGTAATCCTGATGTGTTCTTGTGCGCAATCGTTTGCCAATACGCGCCATAATTGTGTGTGCCACGAATCTGGGGTGGCGTTCTTGTGTGGTGTATAGCCATAAATATACAATTCGTCACGTGCACGAGTCATGGCAACATATAACAGACGATAATATTCTGCGACACGTGTTTTGTTTAAGGCTTCTTGGGCCGATGCGCATTCTGCGCTTAGGCAACCGCGAACCGTCCATAACCATACAGGCATTTCGCTGTCAGATGGTAATGGCAATATTTTTTCAGTCTTGGGTGTGCGAACAGTATCGATAAGAAATACGACTGGCGCTTCTAGCCCTTTGCTGCCATGCACGGTCGCAATGCGTACGCCATCAGACGCATTCATGTCCCGCTTAATCTGAGATGCGCCGGTTATAAACCATTTCAGAAACTCTTTTAGCGTTCCGGGCTGGGTGCGTTCATATGCCAAACATATTGTAATGAATTCTTCCAGCGGTTCAATTACCTGGTTGCCCAAGGCGGAAATAAAGTTGTGTCGCGTTCCATTTGTGTTCAAAACGTTCAAAAAGAACGAATACGGCGGCAATTTTTCGGATGCTGACTTTATTTCACACAGACGTTCATATATCGTATTATTGGATTCTGCCAATACATCATAGACAGTTACAGGTGTTGCGTTTACGTCTTCGCGTTTGCGAACAGAATTTATATCATTTTTTTGTTTGCATAATTCGAAAATATCCTGTTCAGTCAGATAGAAAATCGGACTTTTTAACACACAACATAAACTGTAATCATCTGCTGGATTCAGACACCACCGAGTCAGATTTAACAAATCGCGAATTGCCGGAAAGTCCGGCAAAACAATTCTGTCACTGCCTGCAACATCTATGCCACGACGCTTTAATTCATAAACCAATGGTGCGGCCATCGGGTTGCGCTGCTGAACCAAAACCATAATATCGCGCGCGCAATACTTTCCACCATCTATAATTGATTTTATACGATCTGCCACACTGCATATAAACTGTCGCACTGTTGTTTCAGATTCTTGTTTCGACACTAAATTATGAATTTCAACAGCGCCAGGCGCATTTTCACGAAAACACTTATGCGGATTATTATTAAAATCTGATATCAAACGAACGGTTTCGTCTGCAAAAAAACGATCTACGGCCGCCAACACAGGTTTTGTCGAACGAAAGCTTTGCGCCAAAGGAACTTCGCGGATTGCACGCATATTATTAGCGATTTGTGCCGATATTATATCGCGACTGGCTGCAAACGCCGCGGGATCTGCGCCTTGGAAACCATAAATGGACTGCTTTGTGTCACCAACAACAAACAGAGAATTTGGCATGCTGCCAGGGACAGAATCTGCAAAAAAATCCCCCGACAACATACGTAAAATATCCCATTGCAGCGGCGATGTATCTTGGGCTTCGTCAACCAAAATATGAGATAAAGAAACGTCTAATTGAGATAACACCCACCCCATCATTGCAGAATCAGAAAACAATTTGCGCGTGTGTAAAATCAAATCTTCAAAATCTAATAAATTTCGCGATTGCTTTTCCCGTTTGTATTCAGCAGCAAATGCAGACGACAAATCAAACAATGCCAATGTGTCTTCGAAAAGTATTTTGTTATTATTGTATTCATTGATTTCAAAAACACGATCCTGTTCGACAGTCAAGTATTCTTTTTTTGCGACGGTTGATTTTCGCATTCCTTTCTCTGTCAGATATGCAGTTTTGTATTTTTCGAAATCTATCGTTTTTTCAATATACTGTTTTGTTAAGTTAATAACTTCGTCCAGGTATTTTGCCGGCTTTTTTGCGTTATTTTGTTCCAATACGGCCGCATCAACAATATTTTGCAACAAAACTGAATCAAAATCCATTTTTGGCACACGATATAGATTTAAATATTTCTTAATTTTATCAACAAAGTATTCGCGATAATTAGAGTAGTTTTCAACCTGAAAAAACAGTTTATATTGACCGCTTAATATCGACAATAAATCAGACACATAGTTTTCTGATATACGAGAGACAATATATTCAAATGCCGCATATACATTTGGATTTGTTTGAGGGGAATTTATTAATTTCGAGAAAGTATCCTGTAACAAAACACGTTGCGCATCATCAGAAACCAATGACCATGACGGCGACACACCTGCTTCGATTGGAAAACGATGTAAAACCTCTTCACAAAAACCATGAATCGTTTTAATCTTTAACATATCGGGGTTGTCTATGTATTTAAAGAATATTTCACGCGCGTGCGCGATATCAGAACTGGCGATTTCTTGATTAATCGATACACCTGTCAGCATTTCTGATAATTCTGCATCAGACGCCAGCGCCCAATCACGCAGCGCAGCCAAAATACGGTTACGCATTTCACCTGCCCCCGCGTTTGTGTACGTCAGACACAAAATACCCGCCCCCGAACAATCAGGCACACGAAACAGTATGCGTAATAAACGTTGGGTCAGAACACTGGTTTTACCAGTGCCTGCATTGGCCTGAACCCAAACATTCTCGGTTGGAGTTGCTGCTAAATCTTGTTCTGGAGAAAGTATCGTTTTTTTTACCATTTCTGCCCTTGCATTATCAATTCGATTTTAGTATAAATTCAAAAGAACTGCAAGATTTATAAAAACTGCATTGCATAGGGGAGAAAAGAAAAAATGGACATCACACAAACTTGGTTGATTATTAGCGGAATTTTCGCGGGTTTATTGTTTATAACACTGATGGTGTTATTTTTTGTGTCGCGAAAAACACAAAAAGTTATGCAGTCACTGCTGACCATCATAACACGCCCAGAACGCGCAAAAATCGCCGACGCAACCCGCGTACTGAATACAATATTGGCGGACGAGATATACAAGATAGAACAAAGTTTCCAAACTATGCGCGACACACTAAACGCACAAATCGCATCTGCCATGGATTTAAAAGCCGCATTAGGCGAACAAAACGAAAGATTAATCGCGCTGGCAGACGAGGCAACAAAAAAACTGGCTAATATGTCAGGCCGATTGGACAATACAGTAATGGGATTGGGCGATATTGTTGAATCACAATCATGGAAAGATGTAGAAAATTCAACTGACAGATTCAGCAATACAGTCAATGAGTTATTAGGCAGAATTGACAACACAAGTCAAGATGTAACTGAACGCGCAATCCAAATACAAAATCAAATCGACAACTGGATTGAAAGCGAAAAAAATCTGTCACAGAATTTGCAAGAAGAATTTGCCAAGAATGAAGCACAAATGAAAACTATTGCAACAGAGTCTGAAAACACACAGAATAAATTATCAGAACTTGCTAAGAATACAGCAGAAGGGTTTGATAATGTAAAATCAGCTGCATCAAACTATGAAGAAGTAATGATAAGAAGCGACAGACTGTTGGATGGATATTTAGAAAAGCTGGATTTGTTCAGCAAACAGTCAAAAAAACAACTGACGACACAAATGAACACGCTAACAAATACTGCAAACGTTGTTGCCGGTCAGGTTCGCTTAGCAGAATCTTCGATAGACAAGCAAACCCAGCGTCTGACCGAAGCTGTTGATACACTGATGTCTTCGGCAACAGCGACGGAAAATTCTGTTCGCGGAATCTCGTCAGAGCTGGCAACACTGACCAATAGATTCGACGGAGAAATCAAAGAGTTTGCAACAGGCGTAGTATCTGAATTGAAGACCGTATCAGGCGTCGCAAATGCAACGCTGGAAAACACAAAAACTGCGGCAAGCGCATTCTCGGAATCTGTAAAAGCAATGGCAACTGGGGTACGTGAAACACTGATTGAAATGAATACCGCGCATACACAGCTGTCGGGACAATCAGCAAATCTGATTAAGATGTCCAATGATACAACAGCGCAATTACAGCCACTGTCTGCGCTGATTGAACGCTATTATTCTGCCCTGCCCGATTTATCGCGTGGCAGCGTAGAAGCAAGCGAAAAATTAGAAAAAATTGTCAGCAGCCTGAATGAAAAGTTGAATCTGATGAACGCAACTGTTGCGGAATCAACGGGGGCAATTTCAGAATCTGCCATTAAATTAGAAGATTTGGCTGGAACATCGCGCCAGCAAATGATTGATTTGATGAGCGACTATGCCAAAGCGGTTAATACGATGCAAACGCTAAACAAACAAATGATGGTTGCGCGCGCAACAGCACCAATGGACGCAATCAAAACCGCACCGACAGAATCTTTTGCACATGTCAGCCCACAAGATTTTTTGAGCCAGAGCGAAAAAATGATGGAAAAATTGCATGAACTATCTATGGATTTGACCCGTGCAGCCGGCGCAGAAATCCCAGATGTTGTGTGGAAAAAATATCACAGTGGCGACAAAACAATATTTTCAAAATGGCTGGCAAAGATGCTGAATGCCGCAGACAAAAAGCAAGTGCGTGAAATGATGAAGAATGACGCAGTATTTCGTTCCCAGGCCAGTCAGTTTGTACGTGGGTTTGATAAAATCCTGGCCGCAGCACAACAAGCAGATAATTCAGATAAAGTGTCTGCCACATTAATAAAAACTGAACCAGGTCAGATATATATAATATTAAAGAATTACATATAAAAATCCCCGCCAAATGGCGGGATTTTTTTTACAATATATCCATAGGTTAGTTGGAAAAAATAAAATTTGTTTTTATGATATATAATATATCAGGCTAATAATTGGGCTCATGTACTGTACACATGTACACACGAACCAAGGAACAATAATACATACAAAATCATGCCTATCAACAGTCTGTAATACATAAAAAAAACAATACCCCTGCGCATGCGCAGGAGTAAAAAAATCTCCGATATGAACAACAAAGGAACAATCTAATTAATCTATCAGATGATAAACGCTTCCATTAAAATCGAAATTTATCGCGCTGGCAGATCGCCCAGACTTTAATTTTCCATAACACATGCCATTATTAAAATCAACGACGAATGACGGTTCTGTATACCTTTCGGCATATAATGACACGTTAACCCCTGTGGATGTTTTAAATTTACTTATCCCCAATCCACAAAGGATGTTTGATATCTTGCGTTCTATAAACAAGTTAGATAAATACGCCTGTTCTTGCTCGGCGTTATCAAAGGCCGAAAAAGCATAATCATCATAACAACGATCTTCTGTGCCGTCTGAATTTTGATAGCAATTTCTGCTGGTTTCGTCCACATACAGGTGCACACAAATATCTGCGGGGATATTATCCAATTTACTCCCCCCAATAAAATTACTTACATATGGCTGTATCATTCTGCAATATGTATAATACCCAACATCATTTATCATATCTTTTGAAGAAACTGCATCAGATAACTCTTCATATGTTTGCGCAAATGTCGCCGGTGTTTTTGAAAAAAAGGCTTCTACAACAATTGGCACATTACAGTTCTTGGATGGTATATAACAATATGTTGCGTTAAATGTATCCACCGGGGCAGAGGCACCTTCACACAAAGGTATCGTTTCGTCTGGAACGTTATAACAATGTTCTACTTCGCCAAATCCGCGCAATAGTATCACAGGTGCACCAGTCACTGGATTACATGAGTCAGTATCACATGAAACACAACTGGCTGCACCACCGGTTGCATATGTTCCATCAGAGCATTGTCCGCATAAATTATCCCCCACGCATTTCCCGTCAATATCTGTACCACCACCGGTTGAATAATATCCAGCAGCAACCATACCGCAACCGTTTACGCCATCAGAATACTGATCATACCCCCAACAGAAATAGCGATCAGCATCCGGTTTGCCTGCGCCGCCACGAGAATAATATCCGGGCGCCATAAATCCACAGGTATTACCGACACCTGCACAACCATCGCCATTTGAAACAGGTGTTGCAGATGTTCCGCCACCAGTCGAATAATAGCCCGCAGCAACACGACCGCATTCACAACCATCTACACATTCTATATAGTCTTTTGCCGATAAATCACCATTGCCTTCGCTGGTTGCGCCACACGTACTGTACAACCCCAGTTTAATCAAACCGCATGATGTGTTAACCCTGGAAGTCCCCTCATAAATTGAACCGACACAACCATTTTTATAGGCCGTTGGAGATGCAGACGTCCCCCCGCCAGTCGAATAATACCCTGCCGCAACCGGCCCACAGGATTTACCCGCAATACATTTCCCGTCAATATCTGTACCACCACCGGTTGAATAATATCCCGCTGCAATCAAACCACATGAGTTACCATCACCAACACAATTGTTTGCCGACGGCGTGCGTGACAAGCTACCACCTGTGCTAAAATAACCCGCCGCTATAACTCCATTACCCTGCGGTGTTGTTGAACCCGTAGATGACGCATAATACCCTGCCGCAACCGGCCCACAGGATTTACCCGCAATACATTTCCCATTAATATCTGTACCACCACCGGTTGAATAATATCCCGCAGCAACTTCGCCACCGGAATGCTTAGAATCACAAACGGCGCCTGTTTCATCTGTTCCACAACCATTATTCCAATATCCGGCGGCAACGATACCGCCAGAATATTTAGTGTCACAAACGGCGCCTGTTTCATCTGTTCCACAACCATTATTCCAATATCCGGCGGCAACTGGATTGCAATACAATGGCTGTGCCAGTGTTGTTGTTCCGCCACCAGAATATG
>CAJGDN010000007.1 GCA_904502245.1 uncultured Alphaproteobacteria bacterium
AATTGCATTGTTTAATATGCTGGAATCCGGTATTGTTGATTTTAATCAGAATTTATCTGTTTGGGACGCGTTTGCAGGTTCTGGGGCGTTCGGTTTGGAATGTTTATCCAGATATCCAACTGCAAAAGTTATTTTTACAGATGTTTCGCCGACGTCATTAAAGACCGTTCGCGACAACTTAAACACGTTGGGCGAAACCGCAATTGTAATGCAAAAAGACGCAATTGCTTCTATTTCTGAATTTGGCGGAATTGCAAACTTAATCTTTATAGACCCACCGTACGCTGATTCAAATCTGGGCTGTGTTTTTGTGCACAAGTTGGGCAAACATGCTGCATCTGGCACCATACTGATATGGGAACAAGAAATTGGTCACGAAACAGAACCAGACACAACAAAATGGCAAATTTTACGTGACAAACGATATGGCCGTGCCAGATTTTTGATTCTTGTAAAAATATAGTTGAATTGATTTATCTTTTTTTTGTAACCTATTCTTATAGATACTAAAAGGAACGAGAGGAAGTCGGAATCCAATGCGTGTAATCGTCTTATTTTTGACGGTGTTTTTTGCATTGCCTGTTTGGGCAAGTATTCCGTCTACCAATTATGTAAACGAAGCTATTGAAACGCGCGTTGGTATTTCTGCGGATACAAAACAGACACTAGCTGGCGAATATACTGTAACCGGTTCATTCAAAGTGCCTACCCAACCATTACCATCCCCAGAATAAAAAATACTATGAAAAAGATTATTAGTTTTTTATGGGCCTGTGTTGTATGAAATTTGGCCAAACGCAACACAAAATCAGGCAGGATACGCATTTTATAAATGTTCTAAATTATCTGATTATAAATCTATTCCAACCACATGGCGATAAAACTTCTTGATTTTTCAAAGTTTTTAAGTAATAATATGCCCCGCACAGCACCCTTGGAGGCTGTGTAAGTATAACAAAAAAGCTATAAAAGGACAAAAAATGGCGATTAATTTAAATGCAGAAATTCGCAACGTTGCTGGCAAGGGGGCCGCACGTAGCATCCGCAATAACAAAAACATCCCTGCAGTTATCTATGGGGAAAAGAAAGCCCCTGTTGCAATCGAACTGAATGGTCATGAATTCGGGATGTTGCTGAACACACCAAGTTTGCGGACAAAATTGTTCCAAATCAAAACATCCGAAGGCACAGAAGATGCAATGTTGATGGATATCCAATATCATCCTGTATCTGATGCACCAATTCATGCAGACTTTAAACGTATCGACGTTAAAAAACCTGTTAACGTTGTTGTTCCTGTTGAAGTTATCAATGTTGAAACATCAAAAGGTTTGAAATTGGGCGGTACTTTGAACTTTGCAGTACGTAAAGTTGCATTGCGTGGTTTGGTTGATGCAATGCCAGAAAAAATCGTTATCGATTTGGCTAACTTGACAATTGGTGACGTAGTTCACGGTTCTGACTTGGTATTGCCAGCAGGTATCGAATTGGGCTTGCACCAGGCTGAATTAGCATTTGCTATTATCGGTGGTAAAATGCCAATGGAAGAAGACGAAAAAGCAAAAGCTGCTGCAATGGCTGCTTCAAAGAAATAATCTTCTGACAGATATGAAAATTAACCGTCCGTTTTGGGCGGTTTTTTTTAAGAAAATATGTCTGTTGCCCCTTGAAATCATTTTTTGCATAACTATATGGTGGGTAAGCGAAAATTTTAAGGAGTGAAAAATATGGGAAAAGTATTAGGTATTGACCTTGGAACAACAAACTCGGCCATGGCGTTCATGGACGGAACAGAACCAAAAATTATCGAAAATTCCGAAGGACAACGCACAACACCATCCGTTGTTGCCCTGACAAACAGCGGTGAACAATTGGTTGGTATCACAGCCAAGAATCAGGCTGTTACAAATCCAGAAAACACAATCTATGAAATCAAACGTTTGATGGGATTGCGTTTCGACAGTCCTGCTGTCAAAGAAATCGCAGCACGCGTACCTTATAAAATCGTTGCTGGCGAAAACGGTGACGCATGGGTTGAAATGGACGGCAAAAAATATGCACCATCACAGATTTCTGCAATGGTTTTGGCAAAATTAAAGAAAGATGCTGAAAGTTATCTGGGCGAACCTGTCACAGATGCGGTTATTACAGTACCTGCATACTTTAATGATTCACAACGCCAAGCAACCAAAGACGCGGGCCGTATCGCAGGATTGAACGTTTTGCGTATTGTGAACGAACCAACAGCCGCAGCATTGGCATACGGTTTGGACAAAGGCAAAGACGGCGTTATCGCAGTTTATGACTTGGGCGGAGGTACATTTGACGTTTCTATCTTGGAAATCGTAGACGGTGTATTCGAAGTAAAATCAACAAACGGCGATACTGCATTGGGTGGTTCAGACTTTGACGCACGCATCTTGGAACACCTGATTGCGGAATTCAAGGCACAATCTGGCATTGATTTATCAGGTGATAAATTGGCGTTACAGCGCTTGAAAGAAGCAGCAGAAAAGGCAAAAATTGAACTGTCTTCAAAAACATCAACAGATATCAACCTGCCGTATTTAACAGCAGACGCAACAGGACCAAAGCACTTTAACACGACTTTGACACGCGCAAAGTTGGAATCATTGGTTGCAGATTTGATTGAACGCACAATTGAACCATGCAAAAAGGCATTGAAAGATGCAGGATTAGAAAAATCACAGATTAATGAAGTTATCTTGGTCGGTGGTCAAACACGTATGCCAAAGGTTGCAGAAACAGTAAAAGAATTCTTTGGACGCGAACCACACAAGGGCGTTAACCCAGACGAAGTTGTTGGTATGGGCGCTGCAATTCAGGGTGGCGTATTAAAAGGCGATGTAAAAGACGTATTGTTATTAGACGTTACACCATTGTCATTGGGTATTGAAACACTGGGCGGTGTATTCACACGTCTGATTGACCGCAATACAACAATCCCAACCAAGAAATCACAGGTGTTCAGTACAGCAGAAGATAATCAGTCTGCGGTTACCATCCGCGTATTCCAGGGTGAACGCGACATGGCAGCAGACAACAAACTGTTGGGCCAATTTAACCTGGAAGGTATCGCACCTGCCCCACGTGGTATGCCACAGATTGAAGTATCTTTTGATATTGACGCAAACGGTATTGTGCATGTATCTGCAAAGGATAAAGGCACAGGCAAGGAACAAGCGATTTCTATTAAGTCTGATGGCGGTCTGAGCGAAGATGAAATCAAACGTATGGTTGATGAAGCCGCAGCCAATGCCGAAGCAGATAAAAAGAAACGCGAATTGGCCGAAGCGAAAAATACAGCAGAAACCGCAGTGTTCAGCATCGAAAAATCCTTGAAAGAACATGGCGATAAAATCAGTGAAGAAGAAAAGAAAGCCATTGAAGATGCCAAGAAAGAATTGGCAGATGAATTAGCCAAGGTTGATGCAACGGCAGAATCACTGAAAGAAAAAACAGATGCATTGACAGAAAAAGCCATGAAGTTGGGCGAAGCAGTTTATAAAGCAGCCCAGGCCGAACAGCAGGCAAATAATGACGCCGGAGAAAAGAAAAATGAAGACGGCACAGTTGATGCAGATTTTTCTGAAAAGAAATAAAACACAAACTGTCGCGGAATAAAAACGCCCCAAACGGGGCGTTTTTAAATTTGACACAATCATATCCATACAGTATCATTCTGTGTATGAAAAAAATTCTTTTCTTTTTGATGTTTTGCGCTGTGCCAGTTGTGGCAGGCGCATATGTTAACCGCAACGCAGCCGTTCTGCGTATTATGAACAAGGATGCCGGCAAGGTTCAAGAAGTTAAAATCCCAACAGGACAAGAATTTCAATTTGAAAAAATATTTATAAATGTACGTTCTTGTAAACAAACTGATCCGTTCCAGGCAGAAGACTTCTTTACATTTTTGGAAATATCTGAACGTGACAAAGGCCAGATTTTTGGTGGTTGGATGTCTAGAAACGAACCAGGACAAAATCCATTACAGCATCCAGATTATGATGTTTGGCTGGTAAAATGTGAATAAAGGTTCAGATATTATGAGAAAAACAAAAATAACAGGATATATGCTGGGGAATGAAAATCACATTGTTTTACGTGGCGATCAGTGGTCCGATGCAGGCGAATACCTTTACATCTGCACAAACAAAGAGTTCGCACAAACAATACTGGAACATTCGCAACAATGTGGGTTAGAACCGAATAATATTATTTGGACAACAATATATCGCGTTCACGCAAATAACATAAATATTGATAAATACTCGCATGGAAATAACCTGGCATGGACAGCAGAAGGCAATAAAATTATTGTTGATAAGCCTGTTTTCTATCGCAAGGCGATTTCTCAATCGGAACAACGTTTATTAAATAATGCAATGCGAATTCGTTCTGATTTTTTCAAAATATTTAACAACAAAAACAAGGAATTAAAAAGATGAACTTTACAAAAAAATACTTTAAGATTTTTATCGGTATTGCTGTTTTAATACTGGTTATTGTTGTATTCTTTTTTGCACAGCGTAGCGATACGTTAGAGACAGCAACCTTAAAAAATTGGCGCGCAGCAACGATTGAGCGCAGAATTTCTGCCGTACAAATTATGACAGGCGCGACAGAAAATATTGATATTTTGGTTGCATGTATCGATAAGATGGCAACCTTGCCCGACAGTGGTGAAATGGCGGTACGTGACGCAGCATCATTATGCCACACAGGAATTAAATTAAAACCCAGTATATAAATGTGGCGCTTCCTGATTACTTTGTTATTAATTGGGTGCAGTGGCACAACGCCACAATGGTGGGGGTGTGATTTTTTAGGTGCACCATATGTCGAATCCCCACTGGGCGAAGAAACACCCCCTGATTCAGATCCACTGATACGTTTTGATGCGTTTGATTGTACAACATTTGTTGAAACAGTTCTGGCAAATGGCAACCAGGAACAATTGAATCAAATTCGTTATAAAGGTGGTAAAATTGGATTCTTGAACCGCAATCACTTTATTGAATCCGACTGGCTGTTAAATAATTCTGAACGCGTAGAAAATGTCAGTCGTAATTATGCCCCAACCGCTATTCGTAATCTAATCATAGACAAAAAAGCATGGCTGAAAAAAGTTCATAACATCGATTCTGATATTGAACCAATTGAAATTAATCTGGAATACATCCCATACGAACACGCAGAAAATATTATCGTCAACAAACCGATGATCGTGCTGTTTATTACTGACAATCCAGAAATTCGTGGTAAGATAGGAACCGATTTGGCAGTCGTGCACATGGGATTTATTATGCCAGATGGCATATTACGTCATGCATCAAGCGCACGTGGCAGGGTTGTCGATATACCATTTGTGGAATACACAAACGCACGCAGACAAAATAAAAATAATATTGGAATAGCATTGGTGGAAATAAAATGAGTGAAGAAAAAATAATTCGTATGGATATGGGGGCAGTTGAATCTGATACGCACAGTAATCGCCCTGTCCTGTGTTTAGGCATTGAATCATCATGTGATGAAACATCAGCAGCCATTGTGGACAGCGATCGTAATATACTGGCGCATATTATTTATTCACAAATTCCAGAACACCAGAAATTCGGCGGCGTTGTACCAGAATTGGCTGCGCGTGCACATATATTAGCAATAGAAGACGTCGTTAAACAAACACTGAACAACGCAGGAAAAACGATTGATGATATTGATGTTATTGCTGCAACTGCAGGCCCAGGGTTAATTGGCGGCGTCTTGGTTGGATGGATGGCAGCCACTGGTATCGCCCAGTCAACAAAAAAACCATTGGTTGCAGTCAACCATCTGGAAGGACATGCATTAGTTCCACGCCTGTGCGCAACAATGGCCGACGGCACAAACGGCAATGTGTCTGTTGAATTTCCATATTTATTAATGTTGGCATCTGGTGGCCATTGTCAGATTTTGTTGGTTGGCGGCGTTGGACAATACGAAATGATTGGTCAAACATTGGACGACAGCGCAGGCGAAGCGTATGACAAAGTTGCCAAGATGCTGGGGCTGGGGTATCCAGGTGGTCCAGTTGTTGATAAGCGTGCACAAAGTGGAAATCCGCGTGCATTTGCATTTCCGCGACCATTGTGCGACAAACCAGGTTGCGATTTTTCATTCAGCGGGATAAAAACTGCTGCGCGTACATTCTTAAGCCGCATGGACACCACATTAACAGATGAATATATCAATGATTTCTGTGCATCCTTTCAGTCTGCGGTCGTCGACTGCATAATCAATCGTCTGAACAATGCAATGAAGGATGAACGCGTACGCACTGCAAATCCAAAAACACTGGTTGTTGCAGGTGGCGTTGCAAAAAACAGCGCAATACGTGCAGCAATGGAAAAATTGGCACAAAAAAATAAAATGATTTTTGCAGCACCGCCAATGAACCTGTGTACAGATAACGGTGCAATGATTGCATGGGCGGGCTTAGAAAACTTTGCCATCGGGAATGTTGTACACAAACCTGTCGCACCACGCCCACGTTGGCCATTGACGGAATTATAATTGTAGATTTTCTGATTTTATGTTAACATTGCAAACATGAACAAGCATAAAGAACAAATCTTTGAAAATGCGACACGTGCGTTGGTCAATCAACTGGATTCAATGGGATTAGACAAACAAGCACGTATGCAGGCCAAGAACTTTGTACTGTTGTTTCGCGACAGTTTTAAATCTGATGCAGTTAAGCGTGCAACATTTGGACTAGAAATCGGAAATGATTATACACTGTTTCCATATGATTCATGGGGTTTTTGCAAGGCTTCCAGCGCGGCATTCGTGTCTTTAATGCCAAACCCACAAGAATGGCAACTGATGTATATTAATGAAATATGGGCGTATGGACCACATTACTTTATCCAACACATCCCCAGTGGCCGGGCACTGGACCTGACATACGATCAGTATATATCGGACACAACAGAAATCCCATACTATATGGGACGCCCTATAAAAATCAGTCGCGACACACAAAATACTGCGATAAGATTTACGCATGCAATCGGGTTGGATTTTATGCAAATTATCAAAAATAACAAAAACACCAAAGAGTAATAACGATGCAAAAACCAGAACCGGCCGTAAATGGAGATACAATTTTTAGCGTAACTGATGCGTCCGCCCTGTTAAAAGGGGTTGTAGAAACCGCGTTCCCACGCATCAAAATCCGTGGTGAATTGTCGCAAATTACACGCGCAACATCAGGACATATGTACATGACCATTAAAGATGCAGGCGCAGCAATTTCTGTAATTATTTGGCGCGGAACACCCGTAAATTTTAAACTGGAAGACGGATTGGAAGTTATTATAACAGGTCGCTTTACCACATACCCTGCACGCAGCAATTATCAAATCGTTGCCAGCGAAATCGAAATGGCAGGCGTCGGCGTAATCCTTAAAATGCTGGAAGAACGAAAACGAAAACTGGCGGCAGAAGGACTGTTTGACGAAAGCAAAAAAAAGCCCCTGCCCCGATTACCCCAGCGAATTGGTGTGGTGACCAGCCCAACCGGTGCAGCGTTCCAGGATATTCAAAACAGACTGCGCGAAAGGTTTCCGGTGCATGTGTTACTGTATCCTGCGACTGTGCAGGGCGCAACCGCCGCAGCCGAGGTTGCAGCCGGAATCGAATATTTTAATAAAATGCGCAATGTTGACGTTATTATTGTTGCACGTGGTGGTGGTTCATTAGAGGACCTGTTGCCTTTTTCAGAAGAAATTGTTGTGCGCGCAGCCGCGGCCAGTCAAATTCCGCTGATATCTGGTGTTGGACATGAACCAGATTGGATGCTGATTGACTTTGCTGCTGACCATCGCGCACCGACACCAACAGGTGCCGCCGAAGCTGTTGTGCCAACAAAATTGGCACTGATTCAGGAATTAGACAATATGTGGGTTCGGTTATCTGGAACCTTCATGACAAGACTGATGAACGCAAAACAACGTATTGAAACAATCAGTATAAAAAGCCCAAAACAAGTTGTTATGGAACACGCACAACGTTTGGACGATTTAGGCAGAACAATGAATCTGATAATTACATCAAAAATAACAAATGCCCATCAAAAAATGGAAATTGTTTCTTCATTCCCAAACATATTGCAAAACCGTATGTCTTCGCTGAGCCAAGCGTTAAATCACATGGAACAAATGTTAAATTCATTAAGTTATAAAAGCGTATTATCACGCGGATACGCAATTGTTCGTGACGCAAACAGCAAAATAATCAGCAGAGCAGATTCTGGACGTCCTGCCAGTATCGAATTTGCGGACGGAATATTACAGATTTAAAAAAACCGCCAAATGGCGGTTTTTTTTTATTTACTAATACAATTTGCAAGCGACTGTGCAACCAACGACTGTTCTGTTTGCGATAATTCTGCAATTGGAACAACATAACAACGCGCACTGTCACGAATTACAAAAACCTTGGTTCCCTGGGTATATGCATGCTGCATATCGTCCATTTGGGCACTGGTTAAAAAGGCATTGTCTACGAAAACATTTGCCGGATTCATCCCTGCGTTTACAACCTGATATGCGGTTTGATAATCGTATATTTCAGAACGCGAGACAACATCCTTCCAAATCGACTGATTTGCATATGGGTTTTCTGCCGCGGCACCAGTTGTTGGGAATGTCGCCCCCAATGCAATTGCTGCAACTGTTTGTAAATTTGATGGCTGTCCTGAATTTGAAGGATGCGATACAGTATTCAATTTCAAATTATCACCGCACGCCAAATTCATACGATTTGTATAACCCGCCAACACAGCATCAACTGCAGCCTGCCAATCCGCCCCCTTGTTATTTAATTCCAGAGAAACGATTTTTTCGGCCCAACCAAAAATATCCGCACCAACATTACCGGCACTGGCAAAACGCGTTACCATTTCCGCACTGCCCCCAGGGACGCCAGCACCACAGTAATCCGTTAGCATATTATTCAATTTGCTGCTGGTTTCATTACCATAAGCAAGCGCAACCGAATGACACGCCATGGCTGCTTCTAATTCTTGGCGGCGTTTCAAACACAAATCAGAATTCGATTTAGATAATTGATTGGCCATATTTGACATGGACAGATATGACATAACCTCTTGCTGGACATATGATGGGCACAGATGCGCTGCAGTATTCATACCAGATTTGCCATTAACGGTCCCAACACCATATTGTGGCAACAATATTTCTGTATCTTTTTGCAGACACAATAATGCATAGTTATACAATTCATTTTCAGACGCATATTGACATTTTGATTCACGTTGCCCCGGAACAATTGTTACATCGCCACAATAATCAGATAAGCATGCATAAATTTTCTGACGACATGCAGTATCAACGTCAGGCTGGGTCACCATAAAGTATGTGTTACGCTGATTTGTTTTATACGCCTGGGCAATGCCTGCATTGCCACGCAAATTTGTACCCGATGTAGATGGCGCACCAACAATTAAACCACGCCCCTGATTTGATGAAGCGGTTGTGCCCGCAGACACCGCAACAGCTGCGCCCGCGAACATGCAGACACCAACAAATCCGAACAGTCCAAAGAAACGTTTCATGATAAATCCCCTCTCGATACGCAGATTTTATCATAATCCAACAAAAAAGGCAAACAATCATTTGCATAAAAAAAATATATTGATATTATAAATGACATGATTATAGCAACAGATGTTTTATCACAAATCGCCGACGACATTGCTGCCGTCAGGGGGTTTCTTTGACCCAGAAAAAATAAAATCTCAGATTGATGAACTGAGCACCGTTGTTAACACGCCAGATTTGTGGGATAACCCAGAAAATGCGCGGGCTGTTTTGCAAAAAAAATCGGCTTTGGAAAAGACATTGAATGAACTGATGGAATTAGAATCAGAATATCAAACACTGTCAGAACTGTATGAAATTGCCCCAGATGACGCCGATGTTTTAAATGCTATTGAAAAATTGGGTGACGCAGCACACCGCGCAAAGTTTATAACACTGTTTCGTGACCCTGCTGATGGTAATGGCGCGTTCTTGTTTATTCAGGCAGGTGCCGGCGGAACCGAAGCACAGGACTGGGCACAAATGATGTCACGAATGTATACGCGTTGGGCAGAACGTCACGGCTTCACAACAGAGGTCATTGAAGAACACGAAGGCGACACGGCAGGAATTAAAAATATTACATATCGAATATCTGGGGAACGTGCATATGGATGGCTTAAAAACGAAATTGGCGTTCACAGATTGGTTAGAATTTCACCTTTTAATGCCAATGGAAAGCGCCAGACTAGTTTTGCATCGGTTGATGTGTGGCCTGATATTGATGATACAATCGAAATTGAAATAAATGAAAAGGATTTACGCATTGACACATACCGCGCATCAGGTGCAGGTGGTCAGCACGTTAATAAAACGGACAGCGCAGTGCGTATTACACATATACCAACAAATACAGTTGTGACATGTCAAAACGAACGCAGCCAAATTCAAAACCGCGAAATGGCAATGAAAATGCTGCGCAGTAAACTGTACGAATTGGAAATGCAAAAGCGGGCCGAAGCCGAAGACGCCGCCAAAGCCGCCCAGAAAAAAATTGAATGGGGCAGTCAAATAAGAAACTATGTTTTATACCCATATCAATTGGTCAAAGATGTTCGCACAGATGTTGAAAAAACAGATTCAGGGGCGGTGTTGGACGGCGACCTGGACGAGTTTATGTTGGCATCACTGCAACGCGGATAAGACCACTTGCATTTAATTCGCAATCAATTATAATTACAACGTTTGCACCCGTGGCTTAACTGGATAGAGCATCGCCCTCCGAAGGCGGGGATTGCGCGTTCGAATCGCGCCGGGTGCGCCAGTTTTTATATGTAAAAAACCGCCAAGATTGGCGGATTTTTATTTTTCCAATTTATCCAATATTTGATTAAGCATGCGAACAGAACTGTTTGCACAGCCGCGACCACGCCATGTCATGATTTCTGCACCTGATTTCTGGTCTGCAATTGACATATTGAAATTCCACCACCAAAACCCATTCAGTGCACACCAAATGGGGCGAAACGTTTCGCTGCGTTCGGATACCTTGACCACGTATCTTGCATCTGATGGGATTTTTGTTTTATCGCGATCGATGGTTTCCGACATTTCATTTGATTCAACAGCACCAACTAATACAGTGTAACCACGTTCTTCTAAAACTTCTTTGACACTGCGACGCATAGAGTATCCACCACGATCCGCATATACCGGCGCGCCAGTATCCATGGTGTTTGGTTTCATGTAAACACTGTTGCATGCAGTTAATGAAATTAACAACGATGATAAAATCAAAAATTTATACATAAAAAAACCTCGCTTTGTAATTATTCTTAACTTTACCCCAGGCCTATATTCAAAACAAGGGAAAATATTCCCTTTACTTTAAACGAATAGTATCCTAGACTGGTGTAGGTTAGCATGTTTATGCAGACCAGTTAATCCTAATACATAAACGGTGGGTGTTGGCGTACATTATGATGCGCCGGGATGAGTTTTTTAACTGCACCAGTTGTTCACCCACCACCACGTTTTTGAAAGGCCGGACAATATGAAAAAAATTAACGTTGCGTTTTGTATTCCAGATATGATTATCGGTGGAGTAGAAACAGTTTTGATTTCAACATTAGAAGAATTATTAAAAATAGGAGAGTTTAACATATCTGTTTTTATGCGCTCTCCTTTGCAAGAGCCTTTTTATATAGAGTGGTTTGAGAAACATCCAGAAATCAAGTTAACTAGCACTGCACCATTAGTGCCTTTTTTTGAAATGTTGAAAAAACATACAAAGTTTTTTCCGTTAGAAAATATAAGAAAAATCATCTTTTCAATATATAAAAGATACAAACGATTAACTCTTTCATATGGAAACATTGATATATTTATCGATTATAAAAACTGCCAATTTTTTAAAGAATTACAAAATATAAAAAAACCTAAAATAACCTGGATTCATGGTTCTTTTGAGTTTTTCGAAGAGCATAGATACATTAATATGATAAAAAAATACGACAAACTTGTAGTGTTAACCAATGATTTTATGAATGATTTTATTAAAAAATATCCCGAACACAAGAATAAGGTTATCAATATATATAACCCAATAGGTTTAGATGATATTAAAAGTAAGTTAGAAAAAGCACCAAGATATGAAGGTAAATATTTTTGTTGCGTTTCAAGACTGTCTCCTCCAAAAGATATTAGAACAATAATTTATGCCTTTAATGAATTCTATCAAAGAGATAACGCAAAGGATATTAAATTACTTATTGTTGGCGATGGACCAAAAAGAAAAGAGTTAGAAGATTTGAAAGAAAACTTAGTCGCACGTGATAATATTGTCTTCATCGGAACAGCCACAAACCCATACGGATATATGCAAGATTCTATTGCACATATTTTATCTAGCACACATGAGGGATTCGGGATGGTTTTGACCGAAGCTGCAATCACAAAAACATTAAACATATCCTCAAATCACAAAAGTGGCGCATCTGAAATCTTATTAGATGGTCAAGGTGGTTATCTGTTCGAGATTGGTGATGTAATTGGCTTGTCAAAAATTATGTCTATCGCTTGCACAAACGACATAGAACGACAGAAAAAAATCGATACTATGTACGATTCTCTTGAACGTTTCTCTGCAACGAAAACAACAGAAAAAATTTATTCGTTAATAAAAGAGACTCTGCATGACCACAGATAATAATATCCCAAAGATATCAATAATTGTTCCTGTATACAATGTTGAAAAATATCTTTTTGAATGCCTTGATAGTCTTGTTAAACAGACAATGTCAGATATAGAAATTATATGCATAGATGATTGCAGTACTGATAATTCTGAAAATATTTTAAAACACTTTGCCGATACAGACGAACGCGTACGCGTGATAAAACACGATGTCAATTCTGGACTAAGCGCCAGTCGCAACACAGGCATAAAAAATGCCAGGTCAGATTATATTATGTTTTGCGATTCTGATGATTATTACATGCCCGAAACATGCGAAAAAATGTTTGATGCAATACGTACAACAGATGCTGACATTGCATGTTGCAGCATAAAACTGCTGTACGAAGATAATAACAAAAAGCAAAACAACACAGATATATACACAATAAAAAAACAGGGTGTTTTCCAATTGCAATTTGACTCGATTAGTGAGTACCCAGTATGCGCAGTGAATAAAATATATAAAAAACAAATAATTCTAGATAACAATTTGTTTTTTCCAATTGGACTTCGTTATGAAGACTGTTTTTATTGGCCCGCCTATTGTAATTATGTAAAAAGAATTGCTTTTATCCCTGATTATTTATATGTATACAGAATCCGTTCTGGTTCTATAATGACAACATCCAATATCTCTAAACTTAATTTAGATCCGATTAAGATTGCTGTCACTTATTTCAAATACTCAAATGAACACAATGTATTTGCAGGAACAGAAAATTGGTTTTGGGGCAAAATGTTTTATGAAATGTTAAAAAGTTCGCTGATTTACTCAGGTAAAAACAACTATAAAACATGTTATAATTTTGCTAAGGACTTTATAAACAAAAACTTTTGCGATGCATGCGTTGATTTCTTTACAAAAAGAAAAATACGTTTAATACAAAATGAATGCGTGTTGGAAAAGAATATACTTGGATTCTTTAATATTAAAAAAGGGGCTGAAAAAGAAGAAATAAAAATAGGCCCAGCAAGCATCTTTAAGAAAAAATATACAGATAAAAAATGCTGTATTTATATTTTTGGAATTAAAGTTTTATCAAAACCAGTCGAAATAATATAAGACTGGTTTTGTCATTTTTACTAACACCAACGCCCAATTACAGTCCATTGAACCGGAATGTTGTTAGACACCCCATAACCGTCATTATAACCAGATTGATATATATTGAACCCATATGCTGTAATTGCTTCTGGATAACAATTGTTTCCATTTGTTCTTTGCAATGAAAGCATTGACACTATTACATACAGATTATCAACCATTTTAACACAGAACTGCGCTTTGTCAGTAGAACGCCCACCCTGCTCAATCCAGCCGGATTTGTATTTGCGGTACCATGTGTAATTGTTTTCTGGTGTTGGCATCTGCCATTCGATTACATAGTCTGTACCCGTCATGTCTGTAACAGTATCCGCACGCGCCATGGTTGTGCCGCCCGGCGTTGAACCATCGTGAACACGTATTGTGTTACAATCTGTATCCATTGTAATTTCTCCGCATACGCCGGTATAGTTATCGTTTTCGGTACTGTTGCCACGTTTAATCTTTAATTTGCGATTGTTATGCGTATTGTTCAGATATTTTTCAATATTAAATCCCGTCAGGCGACGACACATTTCACATGTTATGTCGCGGCGTTCTTGCGGGCTGATTGATTCTTCTATGAAACGCATAAGAGTGTTCAATAGAACCGTTTTATCATGTGCAGTCATAAAAATTACCTTTTTTTTACTTTCCTGCACCAGTTGTTTAAATAAAAAAATCAGACCGCATACGCTGTGTCTGATTTGTGTGTATTATATCAAAAAATAGCATAAAAATCAAGCAATTTTATAACCGCAACAGATCTTCATACAGTTTAATTGTGTCGCGTGCCATTTTTTTTGCAGTATAGCGTTCTTTATATCGTGCATATGCCAAAATCCCCAATTTAGTACGCAATGTTGGAGTTTCCATAACACGTATCATCTGGCGTGCATATTCATCAGTATCCAGTTCGCCTTTTTCGTTACTGCGAATAATTATTGCACCCTTGCCAAACATTTCAACCAGACCGGCGGCATCACTGCTGATAATCGGCATGTCGTATGCCATAGCCTCAATCCCGGCGAATGAACATGCCTCGGAATACGATGCAAACAGTGCACAATCGCACATTTCATAATATTTCTTGATATCTTCGGGTTTTTCCAGCAATCCGATCTTGGTAATTGGTAGCCCTTCGATTTTTTCAAATATTTTATCATCTGGCGAAAATCCACCGACAACAATAACCTCGATTTTATGGGTTTCCGAAACCTTTTTAATTGCAGGCAATATGCGTTCCAACCCCTTGTGTCCGCCCCAACCATGCGCGAACAAGAAACGAAATACACCATCTTTCGGTTTTGCTTTTAAGTCAACCTTTGGTATATCAATACCATTAAAAATTACCGTATGTGGCTGCTTATTCTTAACCCCATCCAAGAATTCACGACCGTGTTCACATACCAATATCACATGATCCATGTTGAAAAATGCGTTGTTGGACGGAAATTTACCTTCGCTGCCCCTGGCGCGATGTGGTAAACAGTGCAGAACCCCAACGGTTTTAGCATAAAATCGTGAACGTAACGAATACGCCAACCCTTCAAATCCTAGACAATTACTTTTAATAATCAAATTCTCCATATTGGCAATTTTTGGACCAATATACGCAATTACAGCTTCGAACAGTACAGAACCAGGAAAACCTGTTGGGTGGTACACAGAAATCTCGTCCCCATTCTGTTTGATATTTAAATCTTTGATTTCTGGCGACCAATAGAAAATAATTCGTGTCGTTTTAATGTGTTCAGGCATCTGAGATGACAAAATACTGAGATAACGTTCAATACCAGATTGAAAACGCGCATCACGTCCATCAATTTCAATTACATTTATAATAGGTTTCTTTTTCATAGCGTCTTTCCATATGTTTTATCAGGCTTTTATTATAGGAATGACTATTTTCTTTTGCAAGTATATTTTAAAGAAAAACCCGCCAAAAGGCGGGATTTTTTTATTCTGCAACCGGGGTTTCTGGTTGTGGCATTTCTGGCGCCGTAGGACGTGGCATACCAGGTTTGATTTTTCGCATCATTTTGCGCGCCGCACGAAATTCTTCGCGATTTACACAACCGTCTTTGTTAACATCCATCATTGGTAACATTTCAGCCATTTTTGGACATTTTACAACCAGACAGCCATTTGAAAATTCTGGACGTGGTGGCATTTTGATGCGCTTGTTCATTGGACAGAACTTTGCAGCAGCAAAACCCATGGCAAAAATAATCAAGAATACAATTAATTTCTTAATAAAACGCCCAAAAGAGCACTTTTTCTGGTCACAATGACCATGACATGAACACCCATGTGCACAACCACATTCATGCATTTCAACAACAGGTGTTACCACTTTTTTTTGTGCGCATTTCTTTACAGGTGCCTTCTTAGCAACAGGTTTCGAAACGGTTTTTTTTGCAACAGTTTTTTTAGTTGCAGGTTTTTTGATTGATTTTTCAGCCATTTGTCCTTCCTTTTTGTTCGACGTTTTCATTTTATAGAAAACAAAAAAATATGTAAAGAAATTTTTCACAAAAAAACACCCCTTGCGGGGCGTTTTAAATTAAAAACCAATGGTTTAGTTCAAAGCGTCTTTCAATGCTTTACCTGGTTTGAATTTAGGCTGAGTAGAAGCAGGGATTTTGATTGCTTCGCCTGTCTGTGGGTTGCGGCCTGTTGTTGCTTTGCGTTTTGCAGTTGCAAATGTACCAAAACCAACCAAACGTACTTCACCTTTTTTCTTCAAAACTTTTGTAACTGTGTTGATGAATGCATCCAAGCAACCTGCTGCTGTTGCTTTTGTTACTTCTACTTCGTTTGCGATTGCTTCAATCAATTGCTGTTTGTTCATATGTTTCTCCTTTCATAGAATTTTTTAAGGTGTCCCGCAGTTCCAATGGACATTCCTTGTACTGCTTATCCGAATCGTAAAGAAATCCGCGCTTTAAGTCAAGACAATAATTAAAAAATCCCAGATTTTTGCATTTTTTTATATTACAGACTAAAAATACCGCCAAATAGCGGTCTTTTTATCGATGAACAGCACTGGCGCGTACTGCTTTCCTGCCAGGCGTATTATCGTCACACAGCACCCAATCCCCAGATGCACCTGTTAAATGAACCGTACGAAAATAATTTGGCGTCGCCAACAACATAGATACGATCACAACCGCCCAAAACAATAATTTAGTAAATGCCCATGGTGTCTTAAATGCATCACGAACAAATTTATCTTTTAACAGATTTTGATATAATGCCCACCCCCATGTAAACAACAATATAATTATTGCAAAATAAAAACCAATTATGAGTGGACGCTTTAATATAGCAAAACCAGATGCTAGTTTATCCCACAAATCACTGGCCGCGGGACAAACATACAGCGCATTCGGGGCATTTGCAGCAGATACAGACAATGTTTCATTTGTCCCAAGATTTATGTTAAATGCCGTCATTAGTATAATTGACGTCAGCATAATTATAGCAAACATCATTGTCGGTTTCATGATTAATAATCCCCCTGTGCCATTGTATTATATCATAATGATTGCAATTTATGAAAGTTTTATTTAATATCCATGTATGTTTGCAAGCAAATCACGCGTTATTGTGGGATTAACCACATTTCATAATGAAAACCTGATGATATCTTTGTCGGGTCTGGCGCGATTGAGTAAACGTGCAACATTAATTATTCACAATGATAATCCAGAAACTAAAATTACAAAATGCGATGTACGTCGCATGGGGTTTAACGGTGATGTTTGTATTATAAATTCAGAACATAATGTTGGATTGTTGCATGCACGTTTAGCTATTCTGGATTATGTAAAAAAGCATAAAATTAATGCAGAATGGTTTGTTTTTGTAAATGACGATGATGTCCTTTTAAATTTAGATATCCCAAAAATTGGAAACAATCATTTTGCAATTATACAAAATATGGCGGTTGTGCGAACACGCCTGATTGATGTTTTGCGTATTATTAAAAATCCAGACAATTTTACAGTTGATGATGAAAATGTATACCTGGTACGCCCCCATATCGGCATGATTGGTACTTTGGTACGCACAGAATTCATTTTTAAATTGGCAGACACCTTGCAATCTGCGGCGATGGCAATATCAGACATTGACGAATCCCTGGGATTTCGCCCGCCAGTTGATATGATGATGTGGTCGGCGCTGAATATCATTGCACGAAATAACAGCGACAATATCAGTCCTATATACATGGACACGGTCAACTATGTTGCGACAGATATTGATAACGTCACCATGAAATATGGTATGCTGATTCAACCAGAAAAAAATCCACATCAACAGATTATGTCCGCAATTGCAAAATACGATATGGCAATACGTGCCGCACTGATGAATGCAGAATCCGCTGAAAATGCCGCCCCGACGGGGCAAAAATCAGACGAAAAATAAATTTTTACAAAATATAAATATATGATTGAAACACATGCGGAATATTTATACAATAGCCGCGAAAAATAACCTAAGGGATAAAGAAAATGACATATAATGAAATTAGAAAGGCGTTTTTAGAATACTTTGAATCCAAAGGACACAAGATTGTGCCGTCTGCATCATTAATTCCAAACGACCCAACATTGCTGTTCACAGTGGCAGGCATGGTTCCATGGAAAGGGATATTACAGGGGACAGAACCTGCATTTGCAACACGTGTTGCAGATGTTCAGAAATGTATTCGCGCAGGTGGTAAGCACAATGACCTGGAAGACGTAGGTTTTGACGGACGCCACCATACATTCTTTGAAATGATGGGCAATTGGTCTTTTGGCGACTATTTCAAAGAAGGTGCAATTGAAATGTCATGGGAATTATTAACCAAAGTATTTAAATTGGACCCAAATCGCATTGTTGTGACAACACATTACAGCGACGACGAAGCAGCAAAGATATGGAAAAAGGTCGCCGGGAAAGATGCAATTTTATTGGGTGACAAAGACAATTGGTGGTCTGCAGGCGAAACTGGTCCATGCGGTCCGTGTACAGAAATGCACTATGACATGGGGGAAAATTTACCGGGCGGCATGCCAGGCAGCGCAGATGAAGAAGGTGGTAGATGGGTTGAAATATGGAACGACGTATTTATGCAATATGATCGCGACGCAAATGGTAATTTAACGCCACTGCCAAAGCAGAACGTTGATACCGGCGCAGGTCTGGAACGTGTTGCCGCAATTTTGCAGGGCAAAACAGATAACTATGACACAGATTTGTTTGTAAATTTGAAACACGCGGTCAGTGATATTACTGGCGTTGCAGAAACACCAGAAAATATCGCCAGTTTCAAGGTTATTACAGACCATTTGCGCAGCGTGGGCTTTGCAATTGCTGATGGTGTTTTGCCATCTAATTCAGACCGCGGGTATGTTATCCGTCGTATTCTGCGCCGTGCAATGCGTCATGGGCAAATATTGGGACATCGTGGGGCGTTGTTGTCAAAACTGTACCCTGCCCTGATTACAGAAATGGGCGATGCGTACCCAGAATTAGCACGCGAGCAAGGACGTGTTATCGAAATCATTCAAAATGAAGAAAACGCGTTTGCGGATATGTTGCAAAATGGCATGAAGTTATTGGAAAATGAAATCCCAAAACTGAATAACAATATGTTGCCAGGCGACGTCGCATTTAAGCTGTTTGATACATACGGATTTCCATTGGATTTAACCCAGATGATTTTGCGCGACAAAAATATTGATGTTGATGTGGCGGGATTTGAACGCGCAATGACCGAACAGAAAGAACGCAGCCGTGCCAACACAAAGGGAACACGTATATTCTGGGAATCCCAGACAGAATTATCAGACACAGACGACACTGCGAAATACGCACCAGTCAATATGGAATCATGTGTGCTATCTATTCTGCGTAACGGCGAATTTGTAGAAAGCGCAAATGCAGGTGACGAAGTTGAAATTGCATTGGATAAAACAACATTCTATGGCACCCAGGGCGGTCAGGTTGGCGACAGTGGCGAATTAAAACGTGGTGATGATGCCATCATGAATGTGTCTGAGGCAGCACGCGTAAACAATGTTGTTATCCACAAAGGAACATTAATTGCAGATGTTAAAGTTGGTGATATTGTGCGCCCTGTGATTAATGAAAATGTTCGTCAACAGACGGCGCGCGCACATACTGCGACCCATTTATTGCAGGCTGCGCTGCGTAGCGTATTAAACGAAGATGTTGAACAACGCGGTTCCAAGGTCAGTCCGGATTCTGTTCGTTTTGACTTTTCATTCGGACGCGCAATGACAGCGGATGAAAAACAGGCTGTTGAAGACCTGGTTAATAAATGGATTGAAATGGATATGACTGTTCTGCATGAAGAAATGTCCATGGAAGACGCCGTTAAAAAGGGTGCAATGGCACTGTTTGGTGAAAAGTATGGCGACACAGTAAAAGTTATCACTGCCGGCGATGTTTCATGCGAACTGTGTGGCGGAACACATATCAATCATACAGGCGAAATAATCAAGGCGCGTATTAACAAAGAAAAATCAATCAGCAGCGGTATCCGCCGTATAACAATGTCGGTTGGAACATTGGCTGAATAGAACAATCCCCCCTGAATAGGGGGATTTTTATTCAATGATTTTAAATTTTTATCTTGCATGATTTTTCAAATAGTATATAATGGGCGCCGTGGGTTAGTAGCTCAGTTGGTTAGAGCGGAGCGCTCATAACGCTTTGGTCGTGGGTTCAAGTCCTACCTAACCCACCAAAATTTAAAAATCCGTCCGTTTGGATGGATTTTTTTATTTACTGTGTTAGAATTTATATCATGAAAAAATTTGACGTTATTATCATCGGTGCGGGCGCCGCAGGTTTAATGGCAGCAGGAACTGCCATCCGCCGTGGTCGCAGTGTCGCAGTATTAGATTTGGGACCAAAGCCTGGGCGCAAGGTTATGGCGTCAGGTGGCGGGAAATGCAATATCACAAATACAGCAGCATCACGCGATAGATATTTTGGAAAAAATCCGGACTTTGTGCGCGGTGCATTAAGCCGCATGTCTGCATACGATATACTGGATTGGGCAAAATCTCACAATATCGAAGTGTATGAAAAAACGCCAGGACGATATTTTTGTTACAACGGCGCGGCGGTTGTTTTGAACGCATTAATGCATGATGCCACAGGCGCGCAATTCTTTTATAACACTGAAATTTCAAATATACAAAAGAAAGACAATGTCTTTATTGTAAATGGAATGGAATCAAAATCTGTTATTCTGGCAACAGGCGGGATTTCATTCGCAACACTGGGTGTATCAGATACGGGATATAAAATTGCAAAATCATTTGGACACAAAATCGTACCGCCCCGCCCTGGGCTGTGCGCATTATCAATTGCAAATTGGGATTCAAACTTATCCGGCGTGTCCATACCGGCCAAAATAACGATTGGCAAAAATACTGTTTCTGATTCTTTATTATTTACACATTTTGGTATCGGGGGGCCATTGGCATATCGGGCCAGCCTGTACGACATTCAAGACGGGATAAAAATAAATCTGTGTCCAGGTGTTGATTTAATCACGGTATTAAAAAAGGCCAAGCAAAAAAATGGACGTCGCACAATTGCAAATATTTTGTCTGCATACATGCCTGTTCGCGTGGCAAAGTGGATAGCGCATGATGACACACGAAATATCGCAGACATTCGTGATTCAGAACTGATAAAAATTGCACAAAATGCCACAGAATTATTTATACCAGGAAATAAAATTAAATATCATTCTTTGCCCAGTGCCGAAGTCACACATGGTGGCATTGATACACACGACATTTCATCCAAAACAATGGAATCCAAACTGTGTCCTGGGTTATTTTTTGCCGGAGAAGTGATTGATATAACCGGTGATTTAGGCGGATTTAATCTGCAATGGGCATGGGCCAGCGGATTTGTTGCAGGTGAAAACACATAAAGAATTCATACCTATGACAAAATATGAAAAAAAAATATATCCTGGGGGACGATTATACCAGGAGTTTTTGTCATGCAATATTCAATATGGAATAAAACAGAAAACCCAATCGGAATCGTTCAATTTATACATGATTCTGATTGGCCTGCAACGCATTACCATGATTTTATAAAACATCTGAATGAAAACAGATATATTGTATGTGATTCTGATATAAAAAACGCTCATGATTTAACTAATATGCCATATAACCTGCCTGTTTTTCTGATTGGGGTGGGACGTGGCGGAAGAATTGCACAGAAAATATCATGCAGAAACAAAAAATATACAGGCGCAATATCTGTGATGGCACATGGAACAATGTTAAATCTTTTTGAAAATATTTTCCCCCATCGAGATACAGCACCACAAATACCACTGATGATTATAGGCGGATGGTCAGCATTGCGACAAATAAATGCATATTCTGCAATTAACATGAATGAAGAATGCGATATAAGAAACATAAACCTGTTAATTTATCCAGAAATTTGTCCAAACACTGCATTTAATATCGCCCAAAATGACATAATCAGCTTTATGAACAATACACAAAAAAGCAAATATCAGTAAAGAGGATACCGTATCTTTTATATTTACATTTATTTTAATACATTGCCAGAATACTTGTGTCAGTGGAAATTTCGCTGATAGAGTCTGTAAGACCTGTTTATTGGTGTCGGAACGACAAAGAAAAAAACACCCCCAAAAAATGGGGGATTTATTTGTATTACATCATTCCTGGCATACCGCCATTCATCTGTGGGGTGACAGGTTTATCTTCGGGAATTTCTGTCATGACAGCACCAGTTGTCAGCATTACGCCCGCGGTTGAAGCAGCGGCTGTAATTGCTGTTTTTACAACCTTGGCTGGGTCAATAATACCCGCCACCATCATATCAACATATTCACCTGTTTGTGCGTTATAACCAAAGTTATATTCAGTTGCATCCATAACTTTGCCAACGACAATTTCACCAGATACGCCCGCATTTTCTGCAATCTGTGCACATGGTGCAACAATTGCGCGACGGACGATATCAATACCAACATTTTGGTCATTGTTTGCGCCACGCAGATTTTCCAGTGCTGCTGTTGCACGGACCAGCGCCACGCCGCCGCCTGCAACAATACCTTCGGCAACAGCGGCACGTGTTGCGGCCAACGCATCGTCAACACGATCTTTCTTTTCTTTAACCTCAATTTCAGTCATGCCACCAACCTTGATAACGGCGACACCACCAACCAATTTTGCCAGGCGTTCAGACAGTTTTTCACGGTCATAGTCGCTGGTTGTTGTTACAATTGCATTACGAATTTCATCTGCGCGTGCCGCGATTGCATTTTTATCCCCTGCGCCATGTGCCAGCAATGTAGAATCTTTGGACACAACAACTTTTTTTGCACTGCCCAAAACAGCAGGTGTGATATTTTCAAACGTCATTCCCATATCATCGCTGATAACTGTTGCGCCGGTTACAATCGCAATATCTTTCAACATCTCTTTGCGACGATCACCAAATCCAGGAGCCTTGACCGCACAAACCTTCAGCCCACCGCGCAGACGGTTCAAAACCAGCGTTGCCAATGCTTCGGATTCAACATCTTCTGCAATAATCAATAATGGTTTGCCCGATTGTGCGATTGGTTCCAAAATTGGCAACAGTGCCTGCAATCCTGTAATTTTCTTTTCAGACACCAAAATTTGTGCACCATCCAATTCTGCTATCATTTTTTCACTGTTGGTAACAAAGTATGGCGACATAAATCCTTGGTCAAATTGCATACCTTCAACTACATCGATTTCTGTGTCCAGACCTTTGGCTTCTTCCACAGTAATCACGCCTTCTTTACCAACGCGTTCCATGGCACTGGCGATTTTTTCACCAATATCACGGTCATTGTTTGCAGAAATCGTTGCAACCTGGGCGATTTCAGAAGAATCCTTGACCGGACGTGCATGCGCATCAATATCTGCAACAACTGCAGAAACAGCCATATCAATTCCGCGTTTAACATCCATTGGATTCATACCGGCAGCAATAACGCGACGACCTTCGCGAATGATTTTCTGTGCCAATACAGTTGCAGTTGTTGTACCATCACCTGCGTCATCGCCGGCTTTTTTTGCGACTTCTTGGACCATGCGTGCACCAATGTTTTCTTGTGCGTCTTTCAGCGATACTGCACGTGCAACGGTAACGCCGTCTTTGGTTGCAACCGGTGCGCCATATGATTTTTCAATAACAACGGTGCGTCCCTTTGGGCCCATAGTAATTTTTACTGCGTTTGCCAATTTATCAACACCCGCCGCCAATTTATCTGTATCAAAAACAATATCTTTTGCCATTTTATAATTCCTTATTCAATTATTCCTAAAATATCTGTTTCTTTGATTAATACATAATCACGACCTTCTAACTTAATCTCGTTCACAGAAGACGCCCATTTCGCAAATAAGACAACATCATTTTCTTTGACTGTGACCGGAATTAATTTGTCGCCACTATAGATACCTGTACCGGTTGCGATTACGCGACCACGGACGGGTTTTTCACGTGCGTTATCTGGGATAATAATTCCGCCAGCGGTAATATTTTCTTCTTCTAATCTTTCCAGCAGAACATAATTATGCAGTGGTTTAAACATTCATATACTCCTTTGATAAACCTGTACAGGTGATATAGTCTGAAATTTATTGATTTCAAGTCTATATTTTAATATGCTGTTACAGAAACACAAGGGGAATAAAAAGATGTATGATAATAATAACGTATTTGCAAAAATGATACGTGGCGAAATACCAACGAACAAGATTTATGAAAACGAACACGCAATGTCTTTCTATGACATTAATCCAATGTTTGAAACGCACGCCCTGGTTATTCCAAAAGGGCCGTATCAGAACATTTTGGATTTTGCAAAAAATGCGCCTGCAAATGAACAAGCGGAATTCTGGGATTGCTTTGCCCAGACGGCAGACAAATTGGGGATCAAGTGTGAATTTAATTGTCTGGCAAATGCGGGGGCAGATGCACCATTTGTAAAGCAGTCTGTTTTTCATTTTCATTTGCATTTGGTTGCAGGTACAAAAACATCAGCATTTAAAAACCTGATTGCCGAGATTGAACAATAAAATGCGTATAAGTGTCCGCGTTATTCCACGTGCCAAACTAAATCGGGTTGAGGTTCAGCCCGATGGCACGTTGCGTGTACACACAACCACTGCCCCGACAGACGGCAAGGCAACGATGGACGTAATAAAAATGCTGGCGGAACATTATAATGTTCCAAAAACCAGCATCAAATTAATACGCGGTTCCACATCGCGTGATAAAGTATTTGAAATTTAATATTTTAATATTTGTTTTTTTAGTTCAGCAACAGTATCTGCGCTAAATATGTTATAGTTGTCTGTCTTGACAATAAATCCGTTTTTCTTCATGTGTTTCACCAATCGGGTTAATGGATTCCAGAAACCATTTGTGTTCAAAAAGAACAGTGGTTTTTCTGTTTCGCCAATTTGTTGCATTGTCAGAATATCAGACAATTCATTCAGCGTTCCGATTCCACCCGGCAGAATAATAAAAGCATCAGATTCTTCGAACATAATCTGTTTGCGTTCATTAACGCCATCTACAACCTGAACCTCAATTTCGTCATGTGCAGGTTCCTGCATAGCGATTACATCATGCGTTGAAACACCAACCACTTCCCCATCGTTTTTCAATGCCGCCGTTGCAACAGTTCCCATCAACCCAACATCGCCACCGCCAAACACCATGCGAATTCCATTCTTGGCCAGCATACGCCCAACCGCTGCCGCGTCACGTTTAAATTGGGGGTCTGTTCCCATTTGATGACCGCAATAAACTGCAATAGATTTTAATTTACACGACATTTCTTTTTCCCTTTATTTTTGTAAATTATAGCATAAAATACCATCACAATGAATGAAAAGTTTTTGGATTTTATTCGTCCCTATTCTGATAAACCCATTGCTGTTGCAGTCAGTGGGGGCGTTGATTCAATTTGTCTGCTGTATTGGTTGGCAGATTTAAAAATGAACATAACCGCATTGCATGTGCATCATCACCTGCGTGATGTGGCAGATGTTGAGGCAACATATGTCGCAGACACGTGCAAAAAACTAGGTATTCCGTGTCATATTTTTCATTGGAGTCACGATAACATAAAAACGGGGGTTGAAGCCGCCGCTAGGACTGCGCGATATGATTTTATGACAGAATTTTGTCGCGAAAATGAAATTGGTATCTTGATGGTTGCGCATCAGGCAGATGATCAAATTGAAACATTTTTGATGAACCTGGGGCGTGGCAGTGGTGTTAATGGCCTGGCGGCAATGCGCGATGTTTCGTATCGTGATGGTGTCAAGATTGTGCGTCCATTGCTAAGTGTTTTTCGTCGTGAATTGATTGAGTATTGTGATACACATAAAATAAAATACTTTTCAGATGAAATGAATTATGACGATAAATACACACGTGTAAAGATTCGACAAAACAGGCATTGCTTGTCTGAAAAACTGGGAATTAGTGATGAACGTATTTTGTTAGCGATTGAAAACCTGGGGCGTGCACGCGATGCATTGGACAGTGATGCAACTGCGCGCGTAAAATCAGTTATGTACGATGGGTATGCTTTATTTGGGGATTCTTTTCTATTTGACGTGCCGCGTGACATTGGTTTAAAGTGTTTGGGCATGTTGATTCAAATTATCGGGGGGGATGATTATCAGCCACGCTTGAATTCGTTAACATTTGCACTAAGTAAGTTACAGTCAGATTGTAAATTTACATTGGGGCATTGCACGATTCGGCGATTTAAAAACCAGATATTAATCGTTCCCGAAGGCGCAAAAACAAGTATCAGGAAGAAAAATGAAAAAATTAAAAGACTTCAAAAAATCAAATCAGAAAAATAATCAAAACAACAAAAAGCATGACGCCGCATCGTGGGCAATAACAATCTTTGCGGCATTATTTATCGCAATGATTGGTCGTGTATTTATGTATGGTGGGACGCAACCAACAATGATTGGTGGGCAAACTGTGAACGTTGCACGACCTGTTGAATTGTCTTTTTCTGATGTTTTGCGTCGTGCAAATGAAATCAAGACGATGACTATTAATGGCAATGACGCGTCAGGGACACTGGCAGATGGTACAAAATATACTGCCACAATCACGTATGATCCTGAAATGCTGACAAAACTGGCGGATGCGGGGACAACCATAAAAATTGATACATCACGTGGTTGGTTGGATATGGTTGCAACATTTGCACCATTGGCATTAACGCTGTTATTCATCTTCTGGATTTTGCGTGGTTTTCGTCGTGGCGGTGCGGCTGGCGGTATCAGTCGCAGTCTGATTGGGCAAAACCCAACAAAAATTGCAACTGGTAAACCCAAGACAACGTTCAAAGATGTTGCCGGCATTGATTCTGAAAAACAAGAATTATCAGAAATTGTCGATTTTCTGAAAAACAAAGACAAGTATAAATCACTGGGGGCACGCGTACCACGTGGTGTGTTGTTATCTGGTCAGCCAGGAACAGGTAAAACATTGTTGGCGCGCGCAATCGCAGGCGAAGCAAACGTCCCATTTTTTGCGGCATCTGGTTCTGACTTTTCTGGTATTATTGTTGGATTGGGGGTCGCCAAAATAAAAGAAATCTTTGAAATGGCAAAACGTAATGCACCGTGTATTTTATTTATTGATGAAATTGATGCGATTGGTCAGAAACGTTCCACACATTCTTATAATGACCAAGACCGCGAACAAACATTAAATCAATTGCTGATTGAAATGGACGGCTTTGCGAACGATACGGGTATCATTGTAATCGGTGCGACAAACCGTGCAGATATGTTGGATGCGGCGCTGTTACGTCCAGGTCGTTTTGACCGCCAGGTTTATATTGAATTACCTGACATGTCTGGTCGTCGTGAAATTTTGGATTTATATGCCAAACGTGTAAAGATTGGTGATGACGTAAACATGCAAGATTTGGCGCGTGGCACAACCGGTTTTTCGGGTGCTGATTTGGAAAACCTGTTGAACGAAGCCGCCCTGCATGCCGTACGCAATGGGCGTGATAAAATCAGTGCAATCGATATCGAAGAAGCGCGTGATAAAATCATTATGGGGCCACGCAAAGTACGCAAAATGCGCCCCGAAGATATCAAGTTGACTGCATATCACGAAGCGGGTCATGCATTCGTCAGCCTGATGTATGATGGTATTGCCGACCCAATACACAAGGCAACAATTATTCCACGTGGTCGTGCATTGGGCATGGTTCAGCACCTGCCAATTGATGACAAGGTTTCAATGACCCTGGCCGAAGTTCGCGCAAATTTATCCATCGCATTGGCGGGCAGATGTGCCGAAGAAATATTCTTTGGTGCGGATAAAATTACCACTGGTGCAGAAAGTGATATTGCATCTGCAACACGTCTGGCGCGTTATTCAATCACAACCGCCGGATTGTCCAAGAAGGTTGGCCTGCCGGCGATTAATCAGGTCGGAACGTTTGGTGTTCGTGGTGCGTTGGAAAATGCATCTGAAAAGACTGCAGAAATCGTTGATGCAGAAATTCGCGCATGGTTGGATGCCGCCCATATGGATGCAACAAAACATCTAACTAAAAACAAGGCGACGGTTGATAAACTGGCCCAGGCATTGTTGGAACACGAAACATTAACGGGCGAAGAAATCCGTGAAATCGTGTTCGGCAAGAAACAGAAAAAAACAGCCACCACGCGCAAGCCAAAGAAAGACACAGATGCAACCACAGCAAAAACTAAGAAACAATAAATTTGAATTGATTCAAATGCCACCCCAGAACACACAATCTGTGATTGTGTCTGATGGGGGACAGTGTGTTATTTTTGACCCATGGGGTCGCATGGACGATTGGGTGCGCGTTTTGAATGAACGCGACTTAGAACTGCGTGCAATTTATGTTACACATGGCCATCCAGACCATATTGCGTGTGCGCCAATGCTGGCAAAAAAATACAATGTGCCGTGGTATCTGCATACAGGTGATTTTCGTTTGGTTGGTTGGGGAAATGATTTGTTGACGTACTTTGACCTGCCACCAATAACAATAGATTGTACGCGCCCCACCCCATTAGATATATGCAGAACAGAAATTTTGCCAAACATCTTTATGGATATTTATGAAACCCCAGGACACACACCAGGTGGCGTTGCGTATCATTTCCCTGATGAAAAAATTATGTTAATTGGCGACACTTTGTTCCAGAAATCTGTAGGGCGATACGACCTGCCGGGCGGGAATAAAAAAATGCTGATGCAATCAATTGCTAATTTATATAACCTGAATTTGCCGAATGATACAGAAATTGTTCATGGGCACGGTATGGCAACAACCATTAAATGGTTGAAACAAAACAATCATTTCTAACGACTAATCCCATTCTGTACCGTTGTAATAATTTACGGTGTTGTTTCCAGCATTGCACCCGACTGCTTTATAACCCGTTAAAGAAGTAGACCATGCACTTGGTTGCGGAAATTCATACCAACCGACATCATCTTCAATAGCAAAATCAACTGAACCTTTGACATAACATGATGTTGGCCCATAATTCCCCCATATAATATAGTCTTTCTGGCCAGCAGGCAACAAATCAGGGCATTTACGGCAGACCCCGATATACTCATTTTCATATTTCAACCCCTGGTTACTGTAATTTGTGCCACCGATTTCTACAGATTCACTACCACTACCAGTTGCAGAGTATGTTCCCGGAGGACATTGAAGAGGAGACTCGGAGTAGTACTCGTAGTAGTCTGCGCCCGATGTAACAATATTTGTATCACAGTTATTCTCGTCGGTGCACGTGCAAGAACATTTACCAGTGCCTGCATCATTGACAGTAAAAGAACACGTATACTCTGTGGGCGTTTTATCTGCGGGAAAGGGATATATGGTGCATGATTCATCAAACTTAAAGCAACCTGTTCCTGTATATCCACTAAAATATTTACTAATTGCCCATCCTTCGCTACAAAATCCAGACGAACAATTATCATCGGTTGTACAACATTCGTAGGAATACTGCACGTTACCAGAATTGTCAGTTTCTGCACCAAATACATTGTCACCATTAAATAAATATGCAATTGTGCAATAAAAACAGGACAAGAAAAATCGCTGAATTGCTCTCATTTGTGAAACTCTCTTTCTGGGACGTATTGTAGTTTAATACGTAGTATAATTCAAGTATAATTTATGGGTTGAATATTTATATAAAATTCACTAAATTTTATACATATATGAAACGCGATTTGTTTGATTTTTTAAATTCTGATTTGCAATTTATTCGTGGCGTTGGCCCAGTGGTGGCAGAACGCCTGAACGACGTGCTGGGCGGGCGACGTGTGTTAGATTTCTTGCTGCACAGACCGTCTTATGTGCGGGCACGTGGCGTAACAGAAAATGTTATGGATGCAAAGCCAGGTGATGTAATTACAATACCGGTGCAAATAAAATCACATAAACGTGGCGGCGGGTTTGGACGTGGACGACGCAGACCAACCCAGGTAATTTGCAGCGATAAAATGAATAACACCGTCGTTTTACAATTCTTTAATTCAAATTATCTGGATTACTGGCTAAAAAAACTGCCAATCGGAGCATGGCGAATGATTTCAGGAA
>CAJGDN010000008.1 GCA_904502245.1 uncultured Alphaproteobacteria bacterium
CCATTGGCCAATTTTACACGGGCAACCTTACGCTGCGCCGAGTTAGGTTTTTTCGGTGTTGTCGTATAAACACGTGTGCAAACACCACGTTTCTGTGGGTTTTCCATCATGTCAGGCGCAGTACTTTTTACTACGACTTTTTTACGAGGTTTCCGAATCAGTTGGTTTACTGTTGGCATTCAAAATCTCTTTGTTTCTTTCTACCTGTTTTACTCTGCACAAAAGCCACCTTATCAGACTTATTTCAACGACTTATGCCGGATTATAACTCTGAATTATTAGGCGGTTTCCTGTGTATCTTACTCTCCTTAATTACACGGAAAGCGAACATACTATAATCACCCGCCCCCAAATTGTCAAGGAAAATCTGGGAATTAATCTTAACAAAAACGCTTGAAATACGCGTATTTTTAGGATTTTAGAGAAATTACAAATTTGACAAAACAGAACCTTGTGCAAACAATCTAGAAGCCCGCCATCTGGCGGGCAATTCAATCAAAATTCAGCCCCAAAAACAAAACCAAACTTCATCGGCGCCTTATCAAAACTATGCACAACATCTTTGGACGTATACACGCCAACATACTTGGTCACATCTATGTTATAGTTTACACCAAACCCAAAACGCAACCTTTCCCCATCATAATATTCACCAAACAAATCATAATCAAACAACATTTCGCCCACAAGATTCCAATTTTGATTCAATATATACTGCCCCTGTAACCCCACCGTCATTGCCCAGGCATCAAATGTATCCTGGGGCAAATCATCATTCAAATAATCCAATTGCACAATCCCAACAACCGTCCAATTATCTGCCATTCTTCCAACACGCGCCCCGGCGGTCCAATTATATGCAACTGTCTGCAAATTATCCCGCGTATTATACACCTGTTTCACATCACCATATATTTCGGCATGATTTTCACCTTCTTGCGCCAAATTCCAATCAAAACCAAATTCTAAATCATTCCACGACCATTTACCAAATTCTGGATGATCCGAAGAATCATACGAACCACTGGTTGCAACATGAATTGCGAACGCATCAGAAACACCATACCCAAATTTGTCCGCCATAACAAAGCGTTCAAACTTGGTATCAAATTCAACCGGCTGAAAAATATTATAAAACCGACCCGCCGCCGGATTGTATAATGGATTACCATTGAATACACTTGCCGCATTTGCGCCACTAATTACCATCCCCAGCGCACCAACAACAAAATACGATATTTTTTTCATTACTCTCTCCCTTCTTTCGCAAAATAATTTTAAATGATATGAAAAAACATATAAACAGGAACGAATTCAGAAAAAATATTAACCGCACGCCAACAATGATACAGCACCTGCACCATCAGATTTTATTTTTTATTTTTAATTTTGCGCCAATCTGCATGATTCTTCTTATGCGTTTCATAATCACGCGAAAACCTGTGTCCACCACGCCCATCCGCAACAAAGAATAAAAAATTTGTTTCCGCAGGATTCAAAACCGCACGAATTGCACCCTGCCCCACATTGGCAATCGGCGCCGGTGGCAACCCTTTGTTCCGATATGTATTATACGGACTGGATGTCTGCAAATGCCCACGCAACAATGGCGCACCACGCATATCCCCCAAACCATTCGTCAACGCATAAACCACCGTCGGATCTGCCTGCAAACGCATCCCCTTGTTCAGACGATTCAAATACACACTGGCCACAATTGGCATTTCACGTGCCAACGGCGTTTCCTTTTGAACAATAGACGCCAGCGTTACAACATCATTCCACGTCTTTAATGGCTTTGGCAACCTGCGACTGGTGCGATTCCAAGAATCTTCTATCCCCTGCATTTTCTTACGCATTAAATCCAACAATGCTAAACGTCGCGTACCACGCGCCACTGTATAAGTATCTGGGAACACCATACCATCTTTCAAATTACATACCGGCGCATTATCCCCCGCGCTGCATTCAACCGGCCCAGTTAACGTTGCAGATTGCAACAATAAATTCTTAATCTGCTTTATGGTCAAACCTTCGGGAATAACAATCGTCGTTGACGCGACCCGACCATTTACCAACATATCCGCAATACGCCACACACTGGCACCGCGCGGAATATCATATTGCCCCGATTGAATTCGTCCACCTTTGATACGCACAACCTGTTTAAACAAGACATCTGAATCAATTAATTTTTGCTTCACCAATCTGTTCGCAACCCCTGTTACCGAATCACCACGCACAACATCAAATACAGATGGCACACGCACTGTTGAATGAACACCAAACACATAGAAAATCGCACAAAACACAATTAGTATTGGCGCAACAATCATTTGAATCAGAACACGTTTTGGGAAAAATTTTCTTAATCTGGGCATATCCGTCTAATTATTACAGATAAAAAAATTTTTTCAATCCACAAAAATATTAACAAAAAAAATCCCCGCCAGATGGCGGGTTTATTTTTATTATTTTATTTAACCTTCTTCAGAACAACGGACGCATTTGTTCCACCAAAGCCAAACGAATTACTGATTGCGACATCAACTTTGCGTTCTTTGGCCTTATGTGGCACCAGATCAAAGTCCCCAACTGCATCTTCTGGATCATCCAAATTGATTGTTGGTGGCACAATGCCATCACGAATCGCCAGCGCACAGAAAATTGTTTCCACCGCGCCCGCGGCACCCAGCAAATGCCCCGTCATTGATTTCGTAGACGACATAGACACCGGCACACCTGCAAATAAATTCTGCACCGCCGCCAATTCGCCAACATCACCCAAACCTGTTGATGTTCCATGGGCATTAATATAATCAACATCCGCCGGATTCAGTCCCGCATCCTTTAACGCAGATTCCATTGCACGCATACCACCTTCGCCATTTGGTGCCGGCGCAGTAATATGATACGCATCCGCTGACATGCCGTATCCAGCAACCTCAGCATAAATTTTTGCACCACGCGCAACCGCATGTTCATATTCTTCCAGGACCAACACACCCGCACCTTCGGCCATTATAAAGCCGTCACGATTTTTATCCCATGGACGCGACGCGCGTTCCGGTTCGTCATTACGTGTACTTAGCGCACGCATTGCCGAAAACCCAGCCAGACCGATACGTCCAACTGCGCCTTCGGTTCCACCACAAACCATAATATCTGCATCGCCATATTTAATCATGCGTGCTGCTTCACCAATTGAATGCGCCCCAGTTGCACATGCCGTCACCGCAGAAATATTTGGTCCTTTTAACCCATACTTAATCGAAATATTTCCAGCCGCCATATTAATAATCCCTTTTGGGATAAAAAACGGACTGACGCGACGCGGTCCACCGTTATGCAATTCAATACAATTATCATAAATCGTATTCAGCCCACCAATACCACTGCCAACCGACACACCAATACGGGTTTTATCACCTTCATAATTATCCAAGCCAGCATCTTTAATTGCTTCATCTGCCGCAACCAGACCATACAAAATACATTTATCCAGTTTGCGCTGTTCACGTGGTTCAACAACCGCATCAAAATTACACTGTCCAATTTCTGTTCCAACAACAGGGATTCCCGCAATCTGCGATGCTAAATCAGAAACTTCAAAAGAATCAATTTTACGCACCCCCGATTTACCGGCCAAAATATTTTGCCATGCATTTTCAACACCTGTTCCAACTGGCGAAACAATTCCCATACCGGTAATAACAACTCTTCTCATAATTTATATTCCTTTATAAATATTAACATACGGGCTAATGATAAACAAAATTCGCAAAAAATACAGCAAAAAAAATCCGTCAGACATTTGTCTGACGGAAAAAAAAATCAAATACAAAACAAAAAATTAATTTTTCTTGTTTTCTTCGATATATTTAACTGCATCACCAACTTTTTCCAATTTAGCAGCTGCATCATCTGGAATAGTAATATCGAATTCTTTTTCAACTTCCATAACGAATTCAACAACGTCCAAAGAATCCGCACCCAAATCATTAACGAATGCTGCTTCTTCTGTAACTTTTTCTTCTGGCACACCCAGTTTTTCAGCTACGATTTTTTTTACTTTTTCAAAAGTTGTCATATTTTTTTCCTTTGTTTTTGTTAAATTGTTTGGTCCTTACCATGACCGTCGTTGTACTGTACGCTATCATTTTATGACATGCGTGTCAAGAATTTATAACAAACTATAACATACTTGACAAAAAACTAATAAACTTCTTCTGCCAAAACTTCATCTAATAAACTGTTCAAATTTGCACGATAATCTTCCCTATCTGACGCCCAAACGACCTGACGCATCAAGAATTTATAGACGTCATCCATTGTCAAATTTGGGATTCCTGCATCCTTTGCAACGCGTCGCCATGCCGTACGCGGATCAATCAAATGCACACCACCGCGTCCTGGGAATACCCATTGACCATCTTGGGGCAAATCCTGCAATAAAACAATTGCCCTGTCTGACAGTGGTCGCGAATTCCACATATCATGATTAAAATCCAAATCTTCCCACGCCATTGAGAATATTTTTGAACGTGGCGCAAATCCATAAATTAGCATGAAGAACGCAGAACGCAAAACAGGATCAACCACCCTGTCAATTGCTACGACCAAACGACGAAACCCCGCACGATTCAATGGGCGTATACGGCGGTTTTGTTGAACTTTTTTCAACCCCACAACCGGATTAGATTTCACATACCCCATTTCAATCGCATAATTAAAAACACTTTGCAAAAATTCCTGCATACGTGCTGCAATTGCATTACCATTTATATTTTGAATTAAATTCTTTATATCATCCGAAGAAATTTCAGCAATTTTTTTATCAAATAAATTTACCAGATGACGATTAACCGCGCGAACCAGTTTTACATAAGAATCTTCATTACGACGAACTTTGTTCTCCATATACATATCCAAAAACTGTTTAAACAAAATTCGTTTACGACGAATCGGGGGCTGCTTCATCGCATCATCTAAAATTGTCGGCACTGCACTGCGCGCATCCTCTATATCCATTTGCGGATAATTACCAATTAAAATCCGCTTATCCTTGCCGCGAACACGCTTACGCACAAAGAATGTTTTCACACCACGACTGGTTACATACATACGTAAACGAGGTTCTGAAACATCCTGGACCACATCAAATCCCTTGACCGGTGCTGGCAGGTTATCCAATATATAAGGATTAAAATAGAACTGGTGTGCCATGGGCCACCCCCTTATTTTTCATTTTTATTTTACATTCTGGAACTTAGTATTCCAAAATTCCCCCAAACGATTACGAACATCTTTTAATTCATCATACATTTTCCAATATCTATCATGACGAAACCACTGTGGGCAACTTTTATCACACTTCTTTTCAAAAAAGCACGAACAATACCGTATATAACTATTTTCAAACACAGCTTTTCGCCCAGTTTTTTCTCTGCGCATACATCTAACATTGCTTCCTTCAAACTCTTTATCAATCTGACGATAGCGAAAATCACGTTCAGACTTCAATCTATCACGTTTTGCGCACAATTCTCTATATTCTTTCCAATCCGCCACCATCTGACTAAACGGTGTTTTTACAATATACTCATACATACTCATATCTTTTACCCTTTATACTTTACGATACTTTTAACGCATTAATAAACGCGGACTGTGGAATTTCTACATTACCAAAAGAACGCATACGCTTTTTACCCTCTTTCTGTTTTTCCAACAATTTACGTTTACGAGTTATATCCCCCCCATAGCACTTTGCAGTAACATCTTTGCGATATGCTGCAATTGTCTCTCTGGCTATAATTTTTCCACCAATCGCTGCCTGCAATGGTATTTTAAATTGATGTCGTGGAATTAAATCTTTTAATTTTTCAACAATTTGCCGTCCACGTTTTTCCGCGAACGAGCGATGACACATAAACGATAACGGTTCAACATTTTCTTCATTTACCAATATATTAACCTTGACCAAATCAGATGCCTGATAACCATATACAACATAGTCAAAAGACGCATATCCCGACGAAATAGATTTTACCCTGTCATAGAAATCAAACACGATTTCCGCCAACGGCAATTGATAAACCAGAACTGCACGATTACCAACATAAGATATATTTTCTTGGACACCACGTCGTTCTGAACACAGCGACATAATCCCCCCCATATACTTATCAGGCATCATAATTGTCGCGCGCACCCACGGTTCTTCAATCGACGCGATTCGCGTTGGCTCTGGCATATCAGCAGGATTTTCCAAATCAATCACCGAACCATCACGCATATGAATTTTATACAGCACACTAGGCACCGTATTAATCAGATTCAAATTAAATTCACGCGCCAAACGTTCGCTGATGATTTCCATATGCAACAGACCCAAGAAACCACATCGCAACCCAAACCCCAGCGCAGACGATTTTTCCACAGTGAACATAAACGACGCATCATTCAACGCCAACTTTTCTGCACTTTCGCGGAATGTTGGGTAATCATCGGCTTCAACTGGAAAGAAAGACGAAAACACCACCGGTACTGACGGTTTAAATCCTGGCAGCATCTGTGCATTTTCACTGCGCGCATCGATAATAGTATCCCCAACCTTGCAATCATGAATTGTCTTCATACCAGTGATAATAAATCCAATTTCCCCAGTATGCAGCTTATCTACATTAACCATTTTTGGGGTAAAATATCCAATCTTATCGACGACATATTCTGCGCCCGTCGCCATAAATTTAATTTTCTGACCACGCGACAACACACCATCAACCACACGCACCAAGATTACTACACCCAAATAAGAATCATACCACGAATCCACCAATAACGCGCGTGTTGGCGCATTTTCATCACCATGTGGCGCCGGCAGTTTTGTAACAATCTCTTCCAACAGTTCTGGCACACCATCACCTGTCTTACCAGATACCGCCAACGCATCATCTGCATCCAATCCAATAACATCTGCGATTTGTTCACGCGTTCCCTGAACATCACTGGACGGCAAATCAATCTTGTTCAAAACCGGCAGCATTTCCAAATCATTATCCAATGCCAAATATGCATTTGCCAACGTTTGCGCCTGAACCCCCTGGGTTGCATCAACCAAGACCAATGCCCCTTCACATGCTGCCAACGACCGCGACACTTCGTATGAAAAGTCCACATGTCCCGGCGTATCCATCAAATTCAGCTGATATTCTTGACCATCCTTGGCCTTGTAATTCAAACGCACCGTCTGTGCCTTAATCGTAATACCACGTTCACGTTCAATATCCATAGAATCCAAGACCTGGGCCTTCATCTCACGCGATTGCAAACCACCTGTAAACTCAATCAACCTGTCCGACAGTGTCGATTTACCATGATCAATATGTGCAACAATTGAAAAATTACGGATATTAGACTGTTTCATACAAATTCACCTATACTCTATGCGGCAATGATATACCAGTATTACATTGTTCGCAAGGTGAATTTTTACAAAAATTTCTGCATAGAATTATCCCAACAAAATTTCTGGAAACCATGCCGCGCATAGAACGCCAACGCCTGTTTTGTTGGCCGTGATTGTAATCTTATTTTTTCCACACTACATTCCCGCGCATATTTTTCATATGCCTGTAACAGCGCACTGCCCACCCCCATACGATGATACTCTTTGTTCACGAACAGGTCATAAAGTGTCACACACCTTACCCCACCTGCATCACCGATCAAGAACCCGCGGACAGCACCATTTGTTTTTTCATCAACAAACATTACCGACCCGCCCGAATCTACCCTGAATTTCAATACAAACCATTCTGACATTGAACCGGCATCCATAAACATGTTAACAATACCATAGCACGTCCGCAACATATCACGGTCCATGCACATCACACGACGTATCATTTACATTTCCAGATTATTTAACAATTCATCAATCTTTGTGGCTTTTTCCAGCGTATCATCATACTGGAATTTAATATCCGGCACATATTTTTGATTCATACGCGCCGCCAGTTCAAAACGCACCATACGTGTAATAGAATCCAATCGTTTTTGCACCGCATCGACATCCGGATTACGCGTATAATAGAACAAACGCACAAACTGCAAACCACCATGCGCCACACTGCCAACCAGCGACACACCTGATACAAGTGCATCTTCGCCCCAGTTATCACGCAATATTTCCGCGACCAGTGTCTGCACCTTGGCTGCGACACGTTCACCACGATTTGAATTAAATTGTCTTTTTGCCATTTTTAATCTTTTTTTGTTATTATATTGTATTGTAAAGTACAAGATATTAATTTACAATCAAGAAAAATTTGCACAAACACAGGGAACAGGGATGAAATTTTCAGAATACATATTACAGAAATCCGAATCACGTGGCTATTCATGGTTGGTATTTTTTCTGACCATATGTGAATCAATATTTTTATTTGTTCCACCCGAAGTATTCATCGCCCCACCAATTATTGCGAACAAAAAACGTGCCCTGCCTATAACCGTGGCGGCATCTCTGGGGTCAATTGTTGGTGGTGCAATTGCATATATGATTGGTCTGTGGTTATACGATTCGGTTGGAGTATGGCTAATTGAAACATTTTCAAATCCTGAATTGATTGAAACCGCGATAAAACCGATGTTCAGCAAATATGGAATATTAATAATTGTACTGACTGCGGTGACACCAATCCCGTACAAGTTATTGGCGATATGGCTGGGCTTTATTGGGTATCCAATGGCATTATTCCTGGCGGTATCAGCGATATTCCGCACTGGTCGTTTTGCGATTATTGCGACATTACTGTATTTTTTCCAAGAACGTGCGAACGCAATTGTAAAAAAATATTTCTGGCCGATAACCATTGGCGCAATCGCAGCAGCGATTTTAGGAATTGGATTAATCAGTTTAATATAAAAACACCGGCAAACATATGCCGGTATTTTTACAAAAAAACAATCAGTGCATCAGAACAATACGTTAATCTGTGCCCCGACCTGAAAATCATCAGATTCAAATTCATAGTCAACACGTCCGATATACTGAGTATTTCCAAACTTACGCACGAACTTAGTATGCAACCATTCCTGATCAAAATCCGTACCATCGATTGGATCTTTGTGTGTTGCCTTGCGAACAGTAAATCCTGCACCCAGATTAAAATCTGGCGAGATACGAAAATACGCTTCGGGTGTAAAGTCCAAGAACGCCACGCCACGCACATCATCAAACACCCACGTAGATTTAACAGTTGCAGCCAATGTCATACCTGCATATTGACGTCCGAAACGCACCCCGGCATAGTATGTTGAATCTGCATAATCTGGCGTACGCACACGTGAACCGCCACCAAATTTAAAACCAAACAACACATCCGAAATTATACGTGCATCGTTATCATCTGCATTAGCCATACGATACACTGCCCCTAAATCAATTGCAGAAAAACCGTCTTCATCACCATTAAAGTCATGCTGATAGTGAACATCTGCACCAACTGTCAAACGATTATTCATACCATACGACATTGATTGCCCTGCCCGCAAAATGTGATCCCAATACGTCAGTGATGTCTTTGACAGAATTCCTTCTGTTTTCAGCATAAACAATGGATCAGACGTATCCAACGACAAATCGTTTGCATTTGACAAAGATGGCACGATCATGCACATCGACAACAAAACCCCAGATAAAAATTTACGCATATTGAACCCTCTCTCCTCGGAATAAAAAACGAATTCTGCCCCCAATAACATGGGGGCAAAATTTATTCAAGTATTAAAATTGGAACATAACCTGCAAACCGATTGACGTTTCCGCATAGTTATCTAATTCGGCCTTGCCGATATTAGTCAACTGATCATACCCCAAATTTGGTGACATATAGTACACATCCAGTTTTTTTCCATCTGCACTGTCATAAAATACTGTTTTTGCATACAGATTCAACGCGAACCAATCATTTGGCTGCCAACCAATTGCGCCTTTGATTGTTGCAGAATTGTGCCAATCATAATGTCCCAAAACTGTTTCCAGATTCAGCGTCCAATCTTTGTTCAGGACACTGAACACACCCATACCACCTTCGAAATAGATTGCTGAATCTTCACCCACCTGGTATGGCATATACAGCAATTGATAATTTCCTGCTTCTTTATCTTCTACACCGTTACCATATGAATTTCCATCCAATGCCAGATACCAACCACGTACCAAACCATAAACTGTGGACGATGCGACTTTATATCCGACCTTGGCTTCTAACAAGAAGTTATTTGAAATATCTTTCTGGTGCTGATAATATGCTGACGCCATACCGATCCATTTTTCATTATCCATGAAACGCCACTGGCCACCGATACCGAACAGATTCAATCCATTATCATCCATTTTATCAGCTGGTGAATTATCATCCCATTCGAACTTATATTCATCCATATCGAATTGCAACATACCCATTAATGCAACAGTATCTGTAATACCATAACTAAAATCTTCTTTGATGGTAAAACGACTCATATCCCAGTTACCACCAATTGGTGTTTCAGTATTGATTGTAAAATCATACCCAGCCATTGTGTAACCCAAATCCGTCACAGAACCGAATACACCCCCCAGTGGCTGATAGAACGGATGGGCGATAAAATATTTACGTGATAATTTATTAACAACTTTTTCCGCACGTGTTGAACGCTTGGTTGTTTTCACTGCACGTGCAGACGACGAAGACGCCCCTTCGTATTGTTTATACAATGCGCTGCGATTTGCGGGTTTTGTATAGTACAAATCTGCGGCATCTTTGGTTTCATATGTCTTGGTTGTTGTACGTGTTTTATATTTTTGATAGTTTACTTTTTCCCGTGTACGTGTTGCTGGTGCCGACGTCAGATTAACACTGGACCCTGCACGCGCACCTGAATTAGTTGCTGCATTTGCATCTAAAACCGCCAACACAGACAAAACACCAACGATACCAACAAATGTTTTTTTCATAATAAAACTCCTTTTCCACCAGATTATATCACAAAAAGTGCACATACAAAAGCCAAAAAACATTGTCATACCTGCACTCATCTTTTTCATTTCCACGCAGACGGGAACAATAACTAATAAATTCTGCACACAGGAATGAAAAAGTTGCCAAATCTGGTTCCGCGGTCCAACCACGGAATAACAAAACAAGACAAAAGAAAAGAAAAAAAACAAAACAAAAAAACCGGGTAAAACCCGGTTTTTTATTTTCATTGGAAATATTATTTAACAATAGATTCCCATTTCAAATCTTTAGTTACATTATCATATACCAATGCACATGTTGCAGTACCATTTTCACATTCTGTAGGCACATTCATCTTTGCAACCGCTGTCAAAGACGCACGTGTAACAGATATCTTACCGTTTGCTTCAGAAACAGCAGATACATATTCACCTGCGACAGCAGCATCTTCAACATCTAAAGCTTCGATTTTGCCTTGAGCATCAGCAATCGCTTCTGACTTTGCAGTTGCAATCGCAGAATTCATATCTGTTGTATTTGTATAATCAGCCAACGCTGTTTGAATTTTAGTATCCGCCGCTGTACCTGCCGCTGTAACCGCTTCACCCTTGGCTGTTGCAATCGCAGAATTCATATCTGTTGTATTTGTATAATCAGCCAACGCTGTTTGAATTTTTCCATCCGCCGCTGTACCTGCCGCTGTAACCGCTTCACCCTTGGCTGTTGCAATCGCAGAATTCATATCTGTTGTATTTGTATAATCAGCCAACGCTGTTTGAATTTTTCCATCCGCCGCTGTACCTGCATCAGCAATCGCTTCAGACTTTGCATCAGCAATCGCCTGCGTATTTTGACCCTGGAAAGTTGTCATTTCTTCATTTGTTACAACATCAACTGTCTTTGCATATTCAGCCAAATCAGTAGACTGCAACGCGTTATCTGCCTTATCCAAAGACGCCTGAACGCCAGCGTCCAACTTAGCCTTTGCAACAGTGCCATCTTTCAACGCACTCCCATCAATAGAATCAGCCCCGAAAGCAGTACCGTCCGAAATACTATCTGCGATTGCATTGACCGCATCTTTCAAGTTTGTTTTATCTGCAGCAACACCTTTAAAGTCCCCTGCAACAAATGTTTTCTGACTTTCTGGCAAACCAGATTGTGTGTTAACGTACTTTGTTGACGCGATATCCGCATTTGCCGCAGTAACCGCCATCATTGCAACCAAAGATGCTGTTAATATTTTTTTCATTTTTCCTTCCTTTTTTTTGTTGTTTTATTTTTCTTCCTTCGAAGTCCATTTTATCACAAATTCAAATTTGAATCAATGATATAATTCCTTATTTATTCGCGCCCCGCGATATCTTCCCATGCGTATGTATACGACACGGTACCATCCGCCGCGGTATGCTTGTTTGCCGTCAGAACAAACGTTCCTTCGTCACTGGTGGTCGATGGTGCCTGAATTGCACCCGATATCAACGAATTTACATCCGTTGACAGCTGATCCGTACCAACAGCCTTTTCACCAATTTTGTCTGATGTAATTGCACCGTCGGCAATATTCCCAGATTCAACTGCACTTTCACCAATCTTGCCCTTGGTAATTGCACCGTTGGCAATATTCCCAGATTCAACCGCACCATCAGCGATCTTACCCTTGGTAATTGCACCATCGGCAATATTCCCAGATTCAACCGCATTCGCCGCAATTTTACCCTTTGTAATTGCACCATCGGCAATTTTTTCAGACGTAACCGCCGAATCCGCAATCATTCCTGTTTTAATACCCCCCGTGGCAATTGAAATTACACCATCTTCGGAAATAACAATCGCCTGGTCTGTATTGGTTAACTTAACCTGACGTTCCGCCAACGCGTCCGCCAAACCAGCAACCTGGGAAATCTGAATCACCGGAATATCCGCCGCCGCCAATGCACGACGCGACACCTTTATAACACCATTTTCTTGGGACACAGAATCCACAAACTGATTCTGAACCGCTGCATCAACATAATCCAATGCCTTGACCGCGACATCAATTGAATATTTTACAGAACCTGTTGTTGCGACGTCCGCATTCAATTTTTCAATTGCGGTTTTGTTCGCGCCAACCTGGGCTGTCAGCCCCGACACATCGCCACTGGTGCCACTTAATAAATCGGACAGAACCTTAATTTCGTTCTTGACGGAACCGGTTGTATTTTCATCACCGTTTAATATGGTAATTGCATTGGCGTTGCGTTGAATTAATTCAGATTGGGCGTCGTCAACCAATTTTTGTTCTGATGCCGCCAATTCCAACGCAGTATAAACCGTGCCACCCGTCACCAGATTTATCGCACCGTCCGTAATCGCACCAGTCGTCACATTAATTTTGTTATCATCTGAAATTGTGACCAAACTGTCTGACGTATCCAGAACCCCCTGTTTTTTGGCCAATTCAATGTCTAATTTTTCATCCAAGTATTGAGTAGAAACAACCGATGCACCCATCGCAGAAACAGACACCAGTCCTAACAACATGGTAAATATACCTGCGGTCAATCTTCTCATACTAAAATCCCTTCCTTCCTTTTCGTATGAATGCATTATATCATATTATTGCGAATCGTGTAAAGAGTAAAAATCAATTTTCAGAAAAAAAATTTATTCATCCACACATGCATATAATCAACTGATTTTACAAAACAAATAAGAAAGCGAGGGTTTAAACACCCCCACTTTCTTTCATATTAAATTCATTAATCTACATCTAATTATGACTGTTCCGGAACTGTTAATACCAATTCCATCCAGTATGGTGCACCATTTTCATCAACCGTCAGAACGCATGTTGTTTTATTGCATGCATCTGATGGCTTTGGAATTGCATAACCCTGAACCTGGCTGGCAGATACCACCGCATCTCCACCGGCTGCAACAGATTCTGCCATTGTCACATTGATCGTGTTATCTTCACCCAATGTAACATTTGTACCTTCAGAATACGTTGTATTTTCTGCAGAAATCGTAATCACACCATCTGCGAACGAAACCGCTGCACTGCCATCAGCCTTTAAATTATCGGCATTCAATGTCGCCTGTTTAGTCGCCAAATCTGCTTCAACATCAGCCGTCTTTGCATAATCAGCCAAATCCGCTTCTTTCACAAAATTCACGGTTTCTGCGGCAACCACCTGTTTAACCTGTGTCTCAGTTTGATATCCTGCACCTTCTAAAACATCAACGCGCCCTTCAATTGCATTAACATCAGACACCGATGCCTTGTCTGCCAAAGCTGCGCTAATATCATTTACAGTTTCCTGGGTTGCATATGTTTTTTCAACATCTTCGGTCTTGGCATAAGCAGATAAATCTATATTAGAAGAATCGATAACTGCCTGATCGATTTTTTCTTCTAAATCAGCAACCGCCTCATTTAACACAGATGTATCAGCCTTACCTGCAATTGCCGCAGTATTTTCCTCAACCTGTTTTACCAAACCTGATTCTGCATTACCAACAACCACCTGCACCGCCTGTAATTCTTCTTTGGTCGCCAGATTTTCTGTTGATGGGAATTCTGGTTTATCTGTCAAACTTTCATAAGATCCGGTTTTTGCAACCTCTGCCAAGCCTGACACATTTTCTGCCGGCAATGGATTTTCCGCAGTGATTGCATCCTGCTTGCCCGCCATTTCGGCATGCAGTTCATTAATCGCCGGAATCGCCAACTGCTCTTCTGTGTCCAACGTCAGCCAGTTATTATTTTCATCACGACGGTTCAACATGTCACGTAACACTTCCTGATTCTTATAAAGCTGAGTACTATCCGCCTTTAACATATTACGAAGTGTTAAATCCTTAGCCTCGAAATAATCATAAATATCAAACACCTGATCATCAACATAATCCACAGAAGCAAAGTCCTGCGCAGAATATGCCGCATTAGATGTCACAGCAAAAACTAAAAACAATAATAAAAAAGACGTTTTTCTTTTCATTTCTTCTCTCACCAATACTTATGTTATTTCTAACGGCTCATATTTACAATCCTATCATCCCTATATATCACCAACATTACCATTGTTGCCACCAACAATGCTAGAAACCAACTTCCATGAATATCTGCATTTGCTAGCGGTACACTGGGCATGCAAATAATAAGCACCTTGAGAATCAGGATCACCCGGATTCGAAACAAACGCATCAGTGGAAGGAATCAAATCCCTAACCTCACTAATCGCCTGGGTTAATTCTGCATCTGTCGCGTATGTATCTTCGATTGTCTTGATACGCGCTTCCAACGCCGATGTATCAACTACACCATCACCAGAACCGCCCGCCTGCAATGCAGCCACATCTTCCTGCAACTTGGTCAAATCAGATGCTGCTGCATAATCACCCTTGGCCTGCTTGCCATCAATCGCCGCCTGCAAAGTATTCTGCAAACTGGTCAACTGTTCTTCTGTTACAAATCCAGTAGGAATCTCAGACTTCAAAGCATATCCATTTAATTCAGACTTAGTTGCCAAAGCAGTAACATCTGGCAATTCTGTCTTTAACGCATAATCAGTCAAGACACTTGCATTGGCTTTTTTAGCCAGTTCTGCTTCAACATCTGCTGTCGTGGCATAACTACTTAACTCAGTCTTAGTCGCCAAATCAGTAACGTCTGGCAATTCTGTCTTTAACGCATAATCAGTCAAGACGCTGACATTGGCTTTTTTAGCCAGTTCTGTTTCAACGTCTGCTGTCGTGGCATAATCAGTCAATGCAGATTCAGTAATAAACCCTGAATCATTATCCAAATCAGATGTTTTGGTCGGAACCTTGATCGCAGTAATCAATGCCTCTACCCCCTGAATCGCCGATTGTAATTCAGAATCTTTTACATATGTACCGTCTAATGCATTAACAGAATCTTGCAACTGTTTTACAACAGAAGCATCTGCTTTACCAGACTGCAAATCGCTAATCGCCTGATTGATATCTGCCAAACTATCCGCAGTCAGATATTCCCCCTTGGCCTGTTTGTCATCAATCTGCGCCTGTAACGCACCTTGAATTTCAGCCAACTTTCCTGATGTTACATAATCTACTGGCAATTCTGCCTTTAATGCATAATTAGTCAAGACGCTGGCATCGGCTTTTTTAGCCAGTTCTGCTTCAACATCTGCTGCTTTTGCATAAGATTTCAGCGCTTCATCCATATCACCTGCAACAACTTCTGCAACTTTGTCATCCACTTCTGTCTTTGTATAAACATCTGCAGACTTTGCATACGATGCCAAATCAATCGCTTCAATGGCCGCCTTGTTATCAGCAATTGCCGCAACGTTATCGGCAACCTGTTTCTTTAATCCAGTAGTATCTGTTCCAACAACATTCGTAATCTGCTGGGCCACATCTTGCGATGTAACATATGTATCCGCCGCTTTCTGCTGGGTTATATAAGTATCCGCTACTTCCTGCTGTGTTACATAAGTATTCTGAACCTCGCTCTTGGTCAGATAATTATTCGCAATATCTTGTTGCAAGTTCTGAACAACTGTTGCAGATGCCTTACCCGCTAATTCTGCATCAACATAAGACTTCTCTGCCAATCCATCTATTGACGGAATATCGATTGCATCGATTGTATCCTGCAATCTTTTTTCAACATCGTTCAGTTCTGTTTTATTTGCATAATTAGCACTAATCGCCTCGACCGATGTCTTTAAACTTTCCAGTGTAGCCTTATCCACACCACCCTGCTGCAGCGCTTCTACTGCCTGACGCAAAGTATTCAAATCGGCAGCCATTGCATAATCACCAGAATCCTGCTTCTTTACAATTTCCCCCTGCAACAATTTCTTTAACTCATCTAAATCCTCATCCGTCGCAAGAGTTGACAGCCCCGGGATTTCATCCTTAGCGACAAATATTGATGTATCAATCGTCGAACGAATAACATTCCCATCAATACCAATACCTTCCCCTGCCTTCAGAACATCTTGTTTTGCCTGCAAACCTTCATCAACATACGTTTTACTAGCCAAATTTATAGGCTGAACACTCGCTGCATTAGCCACAGCCGACATCAAAATTGCCGACATAAAACCTGAAAAAACAAAACCTTTAACTTTCATCTTATCCTTCCCATTTATATCATTATTCTGCGTCAACCGTCACTGCAACCAATGAAGACGTCCCATCACCATTTGACACCAATAACATCATTTCGCCTTGATTGCCAATTCCCGTGTTAATCTTATCCACCGTAACTGCGCCATCTGCAATCTTTTCAACCGTAATCGAATTATCCGGCACCTCATAATCAGTCAATGCCTTAACTATACGTTCTGTTACATATGACGAAACCTGTCCATCTGGCTCTAACGAATCAGCAACTTGTTCTGCCACCTGTGCTTCAATCTCTGCCTTGGCCGCATAAGTCTGTTCCGCCACCTCTTTTGTCAGATAAATATCCATATTCGGAACATCGATTGCTTTGATTTCATCCCGCAATCTTTTTTCAACATCCGTCAGTTCAGAATTTTTCGCATACTCCTTTTCAATCACATCAATCGCCGCCTGCAAGCCCTCTAACTTTTCTTTATCAACACCACCCACCTGCAGTCCTTCAACAACCGATTTCAGGTCTTCAAATTCTTTTAACAAGACAAAATCACCAGCGTCCTGCTTTGCATCAATCGCTGCCTGCAACGCATCTCGCACTTCTGCCAACGCCGCATCCACATCTGACTTTGTGTAATAATCATCCATTACATCATCCAAAACCGCTTGCAATGCATCTTCAATACGCCCATCAAAATACAAATTCAAATCATACGGCTGTTTTTGCCCATTCGCCGATTCAACCGTCAACACGCCCGTCAAATCATCAAAAACAACACCTGTCACACCACCTGTTACCGCCGCAACATCTTCACTCAACTTCTGTATATCCAATTTTACCCCAGACAACTGTTCCGCCAAAGTATCACCACTCGCTTTAAACGCAACAAAATTTTCCAACGCCTCTACACGGCCACGCAAATCATTACCCGAACTGGCCGCACCACCAACATTAACACCACCCTGGGTTGACGAACCACCACTAATGGCACTAGACCCCGACAAATATTTACCAATTGACAAACGTGGCGTCGTCGCCGCACGCGTTGACCCCGAACGTGTTGCACCAGATGTCGCACCTGCAACATTATTTACACGCATTGATCCTGCACGCACCGCACCACCAGACGCACTTTCACCAGACTTAGCCGCCGCAGCACTTGACGCACTGGTATATGTCCCCGCCCCACCCAAGGAACGAACAGAAGACGCAGAAAAAGCAGGCAACGTCACACCAACAAACAACACGCAGAAGACTGCAAATCTTGATGTTTTCAGTTCTTTTTTCATAACTTAATCTCTCCACTTGTCAATAATCTTATCACAACTCCCGAATCGGGGTCAATACAATTTTCCTATAAATTTCATTTTATTAAAACTCATAACGCAAACCAATCGAGAACGAATTAGAAACTATTGTCCCTAAATCAGTCTTCAGCCAATATTTATTCGAGTACACCCCATTCTCCGTAACATCAGGACCAAACATAACCGACAACTTATAACGAAAATCTAAATTCATTTGTTCTGTCAGCCCATAAGAATAACCAATCATCATATCAAACTTAGGTGTAACTTTGCGCTCCTGAGCATCAAAAGCAATCCAATCACCCAAGTTCTTATTATAGACAGATACTCCCAAATCCATCTTCGGCAACGCAACCCCCAAACCACCACCAACATAAACATTATTTGCAAAATCATACATAACGTTTACTGAAACATATGGAATTGTTAATTTAAAGTCTGCACCATATCCACTGTCGGTAAAGCGACCTATCAAACCCGCTTCTAATTCACCACGCCAATTCGCATCAGCGATATGACCAACCGCCAACGAACCACCAAAAACAGATTCAAATGAAAAACTTTCAGACTTATTATCCAAATCTGCCACATCAGATGAATAATCATTCTTCCAATTCATCAACGACATTTCACCACGAACTGTACCATACCAGACACCACCGAACCAACGTTGCAACATATTTGGCTGCGCATTAGCATTTGCTGCACCCGCAATCCCTGGAACAACCAACGCCGCCAAAACAGCAGCAGAAATAACTTTTTTCATAATATACCCCTTTTCCTTTTTTCCTAAGTATAACATAAAAAGACATTTCAGCCAAACACAAAAAAACAAATATTGACCACTAATATTTTTTTTTATATATTCAAACCATGGAAGAAAAGACAGCAATATCCTTTGCAAACGTGGCGGCACGCTATGACGAATCGCCTGAAATATTAACTGATGTATCATTTAATATCAGTAATGGTGGCTTTTATTTTTTATCTGGCGCATCTGGTGCTGGCAAAACAACACTGTTACGATTAATATACCAGTTACACAAACCATCGCGTGGCCTGATAAAGTTATTTGGTCATATTACAAACGACATGACACGCAATGAAATCGCCCGTCTTCGTCAAAAGATGGCAATTGTATTCCAAGAATACTCATTATTATCACACATGTCGGTATTTGACAATGTCGCCTTGCCCCTGCGGGTTCGTGGCGTACCTGAGGGCAAGATAAAAAAACTAGTGGCAAAGGTATTGGATTGGGTTGGATTGGGTAAATACGCAGACGCAAACCCAAAATCACTGTCTGGTGGCCAACAACAACGCGTATCCGTAGCTCGCGCAATTATTATTCAGCCATCAATTCTGTTGGCTGACGAACCAACCGGAAACCTTGATGACGAAAATGCATCACGCTTGATGGAACTGTTTATCCAGATGAACAAAATGTTTGGAACCACAATTATATTGGCAACACACAGCAAAAAATTAATGGACACATACAAATTCCCTGTTATTTACATTGATAATCATCGTATCAGTTTTTCAGGAAAACACACCAATCCAAAGCCAGAACCAGAATCAAAAAAAGTCTGGCGTGGCCCCAAACCTCAAAATTATTTTAACGAATTATCAAAACAATTTGACGATATTGGGAATGCTTAACAATGATAAAAAAAACAAAAAAATCAACTGTATTTTCACTGGTCCGCGAACAATCCATGTTTATGACAATCATTATGTCATTACTGACATTTTTATCTGTTCTGGCACTGGGGATTGCACTGGCCATTGGCACAGGGGTTATTCGTTGGAACAATCAATGGGAATTATTTGCCACGGTTCAGGTTATTGACACATCAAAATCAGAATCTGCAAAAAAAATAATTGATTCAAATTCTGACAAAATAGAAACCGTCACACAAATCAGCACCACCGAAATGAAAGATTTAATGTCTCCATGGATATCCGGCAACACAAACGTGTTGAAAAACTATCTGCCAAAAATGTGGGAAATAAAATTTAAATCAACAGATGCAATGGACAATTTTTCAGAACAAATATCAAAACACGCACGATTTTTACCTCACGCATCCACACTAAAATCATCAACATCCGCCGGCATGTACATGATATTAATGTCTGGACTAATACTGACATTAATCCTGGGGGCAATTGGCATATGCATATCATACATAGCACGAAATACAGCGATGTTACACCGCCGCGAACTGGAAATACTGAATCAAATTGGCGCGTCTGACAATTTTATTGCCCACCAAATGCAAATTATCGTTACCAAGATTTCAACAATCGCAGCCTGCATTGGTTTTCTGGCTGCATGCCCAATATTATTATTAATAATCACCGCGGCACATCACGCCCGCGTTGGCTTAATGGCAACAATAAACCTATCTGGCGCCGGCTGGACAGCACTGACCATGCTGCCAATTGCAATAATAATATTCGCAATAATCGTCACCCGCCACACAACAATAAACATATTAAAAGACAGTTAATAAATGTCCAGACATTTGCTGACCCCATCTTTTTTGATATTCAGCCTATTTATATTAGGCGGCATGATATTCAAATCAACCGCCCCTGTTCAATGCGGGACAATATTACCAAACGACAGCATCTTTGTCCTGACTGGCGATGAACGACGTATCCCCTTTGCGATTCAAAAAATGCACGAATTTCCAAATGCCGACCTGTACATAATCGGTGCCGGCGCCCAGGGGAAAATAGATGTCGCACGCCCAGCAATTATTGAATCCAAATCCAAATCCACATACCAAAACGCATTGGCAATCCGCGAAATTGCCCTGACCCGCGATTTAAAACGTCTGGTTATTATCACAACCGAAGACCACATGCCACGTGCAAAATACTTGGTACAATCAGAATTACCATCAACCAAGATAATTGCATGCCCTGCAATTTTAACCAGCATGCCACCATCAAAAAGACTTGAAAGATGGACAACAGAATATATAAAATACATCGTCACAATGATTGGAATTAAAGAAAGTTAAAACAAAGGAAAGAAAAAATGTTCAGAACAATATTATTTAAAATCGCACTGCCTATCTACTTTCTGCTGTGGTCGCCATTTTTATTAATTGGCTTGATATCAAAAAAACTGTCACACAAATTAGTTTTTGCAGACGCCGCTGGCGTATTACTGCTGGCACGAATAATTTGCGGGATTCGATATCAGGTACACTATCCCACAACAGAAGAAAACGGAATCCCCGCAATGCCCGACGGCAACAAACGTCTTGACGGAAAATCAATTATCGCCGCAAAACACATGTCCATCTTGGAAATTGCGATAATTTCACGCGTTGTGCCAAATTCATTCTTTATCATGAAACGCGAACTGCTGTGGATACCGATTTACGGATGGGCATTTTGGCGTTGCGGCATGCTGGGCGTAAATCGCGCACGTGGAAAAACAAACATGAAAAAGCTAGCCGACGATGTTGAAAAACGCGTCCTGGATGGCGGTACACTGGTCATTTTCCCCGAAGGAACACGTGCAAAACCCGGTCAACGCATTCCTTTAAAACGCGGTCTGTTGTTATTGGCACACACATTAAAATTACCAATTTTACCGGTTGGCACAGACGCAGGTCTATATTGGCCAAAACGCGGCCGCATGCATTCTGGTACTGCCAACGTATGGTTTGAACCGCTGTTACCATGCAATGCATCATTAGATGAAATTTCCGAAGCAATCAATCGCCACAGCGCATAACCACACCAATTTAATACAATGACACAGATACAGTTCGCATCGTCCCCACAGCATATAAACACTACACAAGACGACAACACCGTCCATAGATGCGCCATTAGATTTTATTGAAATTAAATCAGAACGATTTAGACAAAAAAACAAATCGAGAACCGTAGTCCACAAACACTACATCAGATTCTCGACTTGTTTTTATATGACTTATTATAATTTATTTTTTGCACCAGGATTGACGACGACCGCCCCTGTACCTTCGCGCTAAATTTTCACGAACCAGAACATTACCAACATCACGTCCATCCGACAAAACAACATTTGCATCAATCCGCCCCAAATATTTATCGTCTTTGATATTTTCTAATTCAACCCTAGAACCACGTGGCAACAGTTTTTGCAGGCGCCCACGCGCAACACGCGCTGCTTTAATCTCTGACACACATTCACCACTTAATTCTGGGGTATCAACATTTATCAGGCGAACACGAACCGCCACATTAGCATCATCTGCCACATCAACATGCGCAGCAAACGTATCGCCATCAATAACATAATCGACCACGGCTGGAACCGCATACACACGACCAGACAACAAAACCAACAAAAATCCCAACAACACCCGCAACATAACTTTACGGCAACTTTGGTGACCACGTTGGTTCTGTTCCATTTACACCATCCGGCAATTCAATATCATAGAAATTCTGTCCTGTTATATCAACGCTGCGAATATGGCTGATACGGTCAATACCATCTAAATGCTTTTCTGTTTCATAGTAAACAATGCGACGCGACCCCGGGGCCCACGACGGCGCCTCCATAAACCAACCACCAGCTAAAATCTTCTCATTTCTTCCACGCGGATCCATAATACCAACATAAAAAGTATCGTCCGCAATTTTTGTAAAGGCAATAAATTGCCCATCTGGCGACCATGCCGGCGTTGCATAACGTCCCGAACCATATGTTATACGTTCAACCTCGCCCGTTTCTAAATCCAGAACATGAATCTGCTGCCGTCCTGAACGGTCTGAATTAAACGCCATTTTTTTGCCATCCGGGGAATAAGACGGACTGGTATTTAACGAATTTCCAAACGTTAATTGACGCAATTCATTTGTTTCCAGATTAAATTCATAAATATGCGTAATGCCATCTTTAACCAGCGACAACGCCACACGTGATCCATCCGGCGAAAAGCGTGGTGCAAAATTCATTCCACCAAACTGTCCCAATCTGCGTTGTTCGCCCGTATCTAAATCCAAACTCCACACCATTGGATCATCATTATAATAAGACAAAAACACAATTGATTGCATATTTGGCGAAAAATGAGGCGACATAACCATCACACCTTCATCCGATAAATATCGCATACCTGCACCATCCTGGTCCATAATAGCCAAACGTTTTTCACGTTTTGACACATCACCTGTTTCTGCAATAAAGACAATCTGAGTATCAAAATAACCAACCTCGCCCGTTAAACGTTCATAAATCGCATCTGCCATAATATGTGCCAGACGACGCGCAGTTTTACGTGACGCGACCAAAGATTGGGCTTCTATCTGTTCTTTACCTGCCACATCCCATACAAAGAAATCCAATTTATAGCGATTATCGGATTCCGCTGTCAACTTTGCCTGAACCAAAACCTGTGTCTTAATAGCTGCCCACGTTTTAAATGTTGGCATTGCATGCATTTTTACATATTCAGGAAAAGCATCGTGATTAACGATACGAAACAAACCCGTACTTTTTAAATCTTTTTCAACCACACCACGCATCATCGACGCAACCTTGGCTGGGACACCATCACCAGTTTCAAACTTCTGCACCGCGATTGAAATCGGCTCTGCCGCGCCCGCAACAATATCAACCTTTAATTCCGCATGCGCATTACAACATAAAACAAACACCGCCACAACTGCGCCAAAAACACGTTTTAACATATAAAAATCCTTTCCTTGCGTAATTAATACATGGCAATTTTAAACACAGAAAACATAAAAATCAAACCAAAAGCACATCATACACAAACAACCATACACCCGCCATCACAACTGCAAACACAACTGTATTTATATTTGTATTGACAATTGTATTTACAATGGTATAGTTCATTGTAATTACCGATGTATTGCGGTATGTATGGAGGTTTGTGTATGCCAAACGTAATGCAACAATTATTTGTAATGAACATGGAATCAATGCTGCGGGAATACGCCGCCTACAAGGCGTTTAATAAATCCGATTGCGTTATCAATATGCGCATACCGCGCCCTATTCTGGATAAAATCAAGGAACTGGCCGACACCCAGCATGTCCCATACCAATCGTTAATATCGTCCGTACTATATTCTCTGGCTAATCTAGACGACAATAAATAAGTACCCCAGGATTCTGCAATGCCATCAAAAGAAACAATCTTTAAAACCCTGAACCAAACATGCGTTGCACCAAACATTATTGAACCAACCTTGTTTCCCAACACCGAAACACAACCAACCACTGACAGTTGGTATTATTCTGACCTGCATAATTTATTCGGCGAAACATCGTTCCCAACCCAACCATCATTCAGCGCCCACATTTGGCAAAATCTGGTGATGCCGACCGACAAAAACCAAAAACGCGGCACACCAAAACTTACATCAACAGACATAAATTTTTATAACGCCCACATAACACAAATAACGCACCCATACACATTAGATACACACCATTATAAAAACGCCAAAGATTTTAAATTATCACGATATGCATGCTGGTGTATGTCACGCAACAATCCGAATATGATTTTTTCGCGCACATATTTTATCAGCCCTGTCATAGATCCACAAATGGATTTTCCAACCATGAACGCGTGGTGTTACCAGTTCGCGCGCGTAAATCTGCGCGAACAATTAACAAAATACGAAAAAATCATAAACGCAATTGCACACAAAAATAAAATAAACTTTAACGAATTCAGACGTCTAAATCGCGCCGCACTGTTTGGAGATTCCAGCAAATCACACATCGCCGAACGAAACGATTTCTACATATCACATAACACGCCGTTGGCCGACCACATGGGCGCCGCTACATTATACGAACGCACCAACGCATTAGACCGCATAATAAAAAACATTAATCAAACACAGCAAATTACACAAAACAAAATTCTTGAAATCACATTTACAGAATTAAACAACACACGAATTAAAATGATAAAAGAACAACACATTCACCCAGAAAATGACATATTCAGACTTTCTGCACCCCAAATACAATCAAAACTGATGCGTACGGAACGCGACTTTATAAACCAGTACGCATTTGAAAAACTAAGATAAACAAATATATATACATATATAATCATAATAATAAAAAAACGGGGCAACGCCCCGTTTTTTATTTAAAGAAATTCTGCACACATCCCAGCGGACCACCCTCGCCCGTCATGCTGATAAACACACTCAACAGTGTACCTATACTAAACAACAACACAAAACCAACCAACATCCCTAAACCTTTTTTCTGTAAGTCATCAAACTTTACTTCACCTTTAGAGATATAACCCCACGCCCATCCTGCGATTGAAATCCCCGCACCAACAAACATCAATGTACGCAACAAGCCAAAGATATTGCCAAATTCCCCCGCCAATCTACATAACATATCATTTGTATTAACACCAGCCATCGCAGAGCCAGATGCCATCATACCAATAATTGCAAAATTTAATTTTTTAATCAGTTTTTTCATACAAAACCCCTTTATTCCTTTTACAGGATTATATCACAAAAAACGCCCCATTTCAAATAATATAATCACCAACCCCATCACACATAGAACAAAATAAATTAGAATGATTTAGATAAAAACAATTCGGGCATCGCAGTGTACAGACGCTACATAAGATGCCCGAATTGTTTTTAGATGAATTATTATAATTTATTTTGCGCGTTCAACGTATTCCAATGTTTCCGTATTCACCACAATCTTTTCACCTTGTTCAATAAATACCGGAACCTGAACACGAACACCATTATCCAAAATGGCAGGTTTACCACCACTGCCCGAAACAGTTTGCCCCTTTAACGCAGGTTCTGTTTCTTCGACAGTCGCAACAACCGTCTTTGGCAAAGAAATTGACACAGGCTGACCTTCTACAAAGTTTGCCTTAACAACCATTTCTGGCGCCAAGAATTTCATTGCATCACCCATTGTTTCAACAGGCATTGTAAACTGTTCATAATCAGACAGATTCATAAAGAACGCATCTGTGCCATCCGCATACAGATACTGGCAATCAAAATCTTCAACCATCAATTTTTCTACTTTATCTTCTGCGCGCCAACGGTCACCACCCTTGTTCCCAGAATCAATATCACGCAAATCTGCCTGAACGAACGCACCACCCTTACCTGGTTTTACCTTGGTAATAGATGTAACAGAATAACGCTTTCCATTGTGGGAAATAACCCAACCAACACGCATATCATTTGCAATATAAGATGCCATTTTTATACCCTTTTGTTTTCGTTAAAACTTTAAAACCATTATTGCATTTCACGCTTATGCGTCCAATAACGATCGATACTTTCCATAATTAATTTATCCGCAGTTTCACGGTCTGCCCACCCCAAAATCTTAGACCACGCATTTGGCTGCAAATCTTTATAATGCTGAAAGAAATATTCAATTTTCGAACGCAGAATTGACGGCAACTGTTCCACAAATTCTGTATTCATATAATAAGGATCAATTTTATCCAGTGGCACACAGATAATCTTTTCATCGCCCCCGGCCTGGTCTTCCATCAACAAAACACCGATTGGACGAACCTCAATCAATACACCCGGACGCAACGGCGCATTACAAACAACAACGCAATCCAATGGGTCACCATCATCGCCCAACGTTCCCGGGAAATAGCCATAGTTCGCCGGATATGCCATTGGTGCATGCAAAATACGATCTACCTTTAACAAACCTGTTTCTTTGTTAATTTCATATTTTACATAACCGTTTTCTGGCACTTCTATAATCGCATTCATGCGTTTTGGCGGCAGCTTACCCGGTGAAATTTCTTCTAGTGTCATATATAATCCTCTTAATTTGTTGACAAAATGATACCACATAAAAATCAATTTGCAATTATATTAAGCATAAAAAATCCCGCATCACGCGGGATTTTTTATTTTACAAAAACATATTTCTTTTTTGTCGCACATTTGTTGCATTTGTTACATTTTGGCGCATCTGCAACAACCGTTGTTGCTGGTGCCAAAATCTGACGTGCATTTGTTGACGCAACACCCATATTATCACGCACATACAAATCACGGCACATTGTATTACGATAAACAATTTTCTTATCTGTATCTAATTTACGAATATCATCAGAATAATGACGACCGCGTTCTGCCGCATAGAAAATACAATCTTCGCCATCCTGGGTATAGCGTACGCCACCCTTGTAATAATCATAATAGCCCGCACATCCTGTCAGAACCGCCAGACCAAACAAAGCCAATAAAGTTTTCTTCATCTGTTACACCTTTATACCTATCTCTGCCCAGCCCCCGATTCGCAATAATTGTTGCACAAATATGCGCCCTGTCAAGATTTTGAATTAAAAATCTCGATAATTTATGCTATAATCCAACCTAAGAAAAGGATTATTAATGAAATACACAGAACTGGGATTGATTAACACAACTGAAATATTTCGTGATGCGATTGCACGCAACTATGCGGTACCTGCATTTAATTTCTATAATATGGAAACATTACAGGCTATCCTGGACGCAGCACACATCACACACAGCCCCATAATACTGGCCGTATCAGAATCTGCATTAAAATATATGGGCGCAGATACATTGATTGCTATGATTCGTGGTGCAAACATTTCACCAAATGATAAAATTGCCCTGCACCTGGATCACGGCGGCAGTTTTGATGCATGCGCCCACGCAATCGAAATCGGATTTTCATCCGTCATGATTGACGCCAGCAAACTGCCATTTGACGACAACATTGAACTGTCACGTCGCGTCGCCGAATTCGCGCATCAACACAATGTGTCAATCGAGGCCGAACTGGGCATCTTGGCCGGGATTGAAGACGAAAACACACAATCAAAAATTTCCAGTTACACAAATCCCAGTGACGTTGAAAAATTCGTGAATGCAACCGGTATCGATTCCCTGGCCATCGCAATCGGCACCAGCCACGGCGCACACAAACGCAAAAAAGACGACGAAGAATTACGCTTTGACATTCTGGCCGATGTTGCGGTTCGCCTGCCCGGATTCCCACTGGTACTGCATGGGGCATCAAACATCCCACAAAAGTTAATCACAACTATAAACGAATTTGGCGGAAAAATATCTGGCGCACGCGGCATTGATGAAAACCAACTGCGTCGCGCAACAAAAATGAACGTATGCAAAATCAACGTAGACAGCGACCTGCGTCTGGGTGCAACCGCAGCAATTCGCAAATCACTGTTTGAAAAACCAGAAAACTTTAACCCACGCGAATATTTATCTGCCGCACGTCAAACAATGACCCAAATCTGCGTTGATGAAATCCGCAATATTATGGGTTCAGAAAACATGATTTAAAGCAAAAAAAATTAAAGATAATGGTGTAGATAAAGTGAATGGGGGAATCGTAGTGTACAAACGCTACATGAGATTCCACCCAACCCCTTGCAACGGGATAAAATTAAAGATAATGGTATAGATAAACGGGTTGGAAATGGCGTAGTGTACAGAAGTTACATGAGCCATTACCAACCCGCTTTAGATATACCATTAGATTTAATTTTTATTAAGGAAGGCAACAGCATCCATCCCAACTTCACACCCTGTCCCAACGGCTGTTGCAATCTGCATTTTCAACCCACTGCGCACATCGCCTGCAACAAACATCCCCGCTGGCAACGCATCTGGTGCCAAACGCCCCAGCGCATCGCGCTTGATGTCTTCACTTAGAAAATCCGTATTTGCTTCATGACCAATTGCAACAAACACGCCATCGACAACAATTTCATCCCCATCTGTCGTTGTTACAATTAATTCCCCATCATTTGAATCCGGCTTTTCTGCAATCTTTAACAAATCTGTATTAAATAAACATTCAATATTTTCACGCGCCGCAACACGTTCACGCAATACCGCTTCGGCCCGAGTAAAAGAATCCTTGCGATATACGATTTTTACTGTTTTTGCCAAATCCGCTAAATACAACGCATCGTTCAACGCACTGTTTCCGCCACCCAGAACAATCACTGTTTTACCGGTATAAAAGAACCCATCACATGTTGCACAATACGACACACCACGCCCCATCAGTTCACGCGCCCCTTCGACCTGTAATTTGCGTGGCGACGCACCTGTTGAAACAATTACTGTACGGCCATGATATTCTACCCCATCATCACCCGCAATAATAAATCCATTTTCTGCATCACCCGAAACATTCTTTGCAGAAACAAATTTTACATGTGCACCAAATGTTTCACACTGTTTTTGCATAAACTGGGCCAATTCCAAACCAGACCCCGCCCATCCTGGATAATTTTCCAGAACTGCA